>JANLTD010000478.1:0-5619 GCA_031362765.1 Acidobacteriota bacterium
TTCGACAAACGAATTTTCCCAAACCTTGTCGAGCAATTCGTCTTTCGACAAAACCCGTCCTCTGTTTTCGACCAAAAAAAGCAGAAGTTCGACGGCTTTTGGTGTGAGTGACACAAGTTCGCCTGACTCACGACGAAAAAGCCGATGACTTTTCGCGTCAAGCCGGAATTCTTCAAACTCATAAACCTTTGATTCTGAAAGCTCAAGCATAATCTTGCGAAATTTAGATTTCAGTTTTGAAGACTTTTGAACTCAAGTCAAGTCAAATTTAATCAACTTACGTAATGCGTCAGTAAAAAGTTAAATTAAGGGGCTATTGCTGACGATCGCAGATGAAATAATCTTTGAAGTTATGCGGTTGGCTGTCATTCGGAATAAGTGAAAAGTGAAAAGTGATAGGTGATAAGTGGATTTTACATATCACTTTTCACTTATCACTTATTCCGGATCTAACTGCTTCTATTTGTTTATTTAATTTTCAACAATTAATTTTCGCCCGGCAATTATTATTTGAGATTTCAGATCTGAAATTTCAAATCCTCGCCATCTTTCGCAGATGATTAGGGCTTTGACTTCCGGTCTTTGGTTTTATTCAGGTAAAATCCGACAATTTTCAATTCAAGAAACTGAAGCATCAGCAGTGTGGTGAGAAATTCAACGCTGATCGACAATTTCTTACAAAGGCCAAAAACCAAAGACCTAAACAATTACTTTATTTTCGTGAATTTCGTGTGTTTTGTGGGCAGAAACTTAAGTTTTAAAACAGCTCATTAGAAAGATGGCGCAGATCATTTCTCGTCCTCTTTATCTTTTTCGATTTGTTTTATCAGGCGCGTCGCGTGATTGCGGGCGATCAGAGGGATTCGTTCGTCGTTGCCGAGTTCCTTCAAGAAGGGAATCAGCTGCGATGCGTCGGAAATCTCGTTTCGCCGCATATAGGCATCAAGCAGATCCATCAGTTTCGGCGCCTCGAGCGGCTGATTGACCCGTGCAATGTTCATATCAAACATCCAGATACACTGGTTACTGATCCTCCGGTATTCGTCAGCCAATGCTTTCGCGTCCTTGTTTTCCGTCCAGTTGAATTTCGTTTCCCGCTCACGGCCGTCTTTTTTGACCCTTATTTTGATGTTGCCGAGATGCGAATAATCCTTGAAATACTGATAATCTTCCGTCGAATCAAAAAAGTTGAGCGCTTTCAGTCCGGCATTTATTCTCGTCAAAGCAGCAACCGAAACCTCGAGCGGATCGGTGATCATCTCGTTCGAAATGCTTTTCATAAACGAGATCTTGCCTTTGCCGTTTTCGTCGTGTTCGATGAGAATTTTTGAAACGGTAAAGGCGGGCTGCGAAAATTCATAGAAATAATTCGGCTCGTCTTTTTCCGCGACAGAATTATTATTCGAAGTATTTCCGTTCGGCGGGCGTTCGTTTTTCTTGGCTGTTATTTTGATCGGTTCGGTTTCAATCTTTTGGGTCGGTGTTACTTGCGGAGTTGGCGTTGGCGTCGGTTTGACGTTCTTTTTGACCGGCTTTTTGGTTTGCGCAAAAAACGACATTGCCAAACCCGAAATCGTGATCGAAATTAAAATTGCAAATATAAATTTCCTCATAAGACTACTCAAATCTGACCGAAACAACCTTTGAAACTCCGGCTTCCTGCATCGTTACGCCGTAGAGCGCGCGCGCCGCTTCCATCGTGCGCTTGTTGTGCGTAATGATGATAAACTGTGTCTTTTCAGCCATTTCCGCGATCTTGTCAACAAATCTGCCGACGTTTGCATCGTCGAGCGGCGCGTCAACTTCGTCAAGCAGGCAAAACGGCGACGGGCGATACTTAAATATTGCCATCACCAGCGCGATCGCCGCCATCGCTTTTTCGCCGCCCGACAACAACAAAATATTTTGAAGACGTTTGCCCGGCGGTTGTGCGACGACTTCGATCCCGGCTTCGAGAATGTCTTCGGCTTCGAGCAAAGTCATTTCGCCGCGGCCGCCGCCGAAAAGCTCCTGGAAAAACCCGATGAAATTCTCGTTTATCGCTTCAAATGCTTCCTTGAAACGCTCTCTGGAACGCACTTTTATCTCGCGCAAGGCTTCTTCGGCCGCCGCGATGCTGTCAATAATATCCTGACGCTGCGAAGTCAAAAACAAAAGTCTTTCATCGGCTTCTGCCAATTCTTCGAGTGCGAGCATATTGATCGCGCCGAAATTTTCCAGTTTCTCGCGCAGATCGTCGGCAAGTTCGCGCGCCGTTTCCAAATCAAAATGTTCCGGAACTTCTTGCTTTTCAACCAATTCGACGAGCGACAAATTCAATTCGTGCGAACAATTTTCGTTAACGCCGCGGAGTTTCGTCATCGCTTCGGCCTGTCGGATCTCAAACGCGGCGCGTTCGTTTCGCGCCTCAACCGAAGCTTTGTTCAGTTCGGCAAGTTCCGAACTCATCGCATCTGCCGTTTCGCGACCATTTTTGAGATGCGCGGTTGCGGCAAAAAGTTCGTCTTGCTCTGTTTCCTGGTCGATTGCGGCAAGCGAAATTTTCTCTTCGATTTCCGTGATTGATGCGGCTAAAACTTTTTGTTTGCGTTCAGTTTCGAGAATTTCGAGGTTTTGACGTGCATAGCGTGAATCGAGTTCTTTAGATTCATTTTCGACACGCCGCAGAGCATTTTGTGCCGAACGCCGGCGTTCTTCGCTGGTTGCCGCGAGAGTTCGTTTTTCATTCAAAACGGCATTTTCGGTTTCCGTTTTTGTCCGTGCTTCGTTTAATTTCTGCGAAATCTTTGCGAGTGTTTCTGATGCCGTAACCCTTGCTTTTTCAGCTTTTTCGGCATTGATTCGCGCTTCCTTTTGGTTGGATTGAATTTCGCCGAGTTCGGCATCGATCTGCATTATTTCTTCGGCAACGACCTTTTTATGGCGTTCGGCGCGTTCGGTTTCTGCCCGCGCCGATTTTTCCTGAATTTCAAGCCCCAGCAAATCGCGTTCGACCTGTACGATAAAAGATTGCAGGTCAACAATTTGTCCTTCTTTTTCGGCTAAATTCGCCCGCGCTTTGTCGGTTTCCTTTTCGGCTTTTTCGATTTCCTTGGAAGAAATGCTGATCGCTGTTTCGAGTTCGCGCAATTCGCGTTTGAAAGCAAGGAGCGACGAGTTTTTTTCGTTCGCATTTGTTTTTCCGCTGACAAAAAGTTTTCCGCCAAAAACAAAATCACCACCCTCATCAACAAAACTCTGCTCTGAATTTGTTTTGACTTGATTGAGATTTTCAACCAACTCCGCGGACATTTCTTTTGGAAAAACTTCCGTTAAAACTTCGGTAAAATCATCCTCAACACCAATTAAATTTGAAATTTGAGATCCCGTTGCGGTGTTCAACCCGGTCGCTACCGCGCGCGGTTCTGATTTTGCTTTGCGTTTTTGCGCCTTTGCGTTAAAAACCAAGATCGCAATTCGTCCAAGATTATTTTCTCCCAAATATTCGACGGTTTTGAGCGCTTCTTCGTCCGTTTCGACCAAAACGGTCTGCAAATACGCGCCGAAAAGACTTTCGATGGCTTTTTCGGCTTTTTCCTCAACGGTAAATTTGTCGGCCAAAGTGCCTAAAAATTTTACGCCGATCTTTGCTTGCGCGGCAAAAAGTTTCTGCACCGAAGGCGCATAGACGGCGCGTTTTTCGTCTAATTCCTGCAAGGTTTCGAGCCGGTTTTTCTTGCGCGAAAATTCATTTTGCAAGTCTCTAAAGATTTTTTCCGCGGCTTGTAGAACGCTTCGCGCTGCTCCCGATTCGACCAGCAAATTTTGCTTTTCGCCGTGCAGATCTTTGAGCGTTTCGCGTTTTTCACTCAGATCCCGATCGAGCCTGACGGCTTCTTCAGCGTGTTCGGTATGTGTTTCCTGGGCGCGGGTTCTTTCACGGCGCAAGCCTTCAGCGCGTTCTCTTGATCTTTCGAGGTTGTGTTCGAGCTGCCGCCGGATTTCGGCAAAACGCTCAACCGCGGTTGTGTGCTGCAAAAGCGCGCCGCGTTTCGTTTCGAGTTCGGTTTCGATTTGGCGCAATTCGTGCAATTTCGATTGGTATTTTTTCTCGGCGGATTGAAATTCCAGAACATTGTTTTCGGCTTCGGCAAGTTCTGTTTGCTCGTCTTTTTTGAGCCGTTCGATTTCTGCGTTGAAACGTTTCAAACGCTGTCCGGTGGCTTCCGTTTCGCTTTGCAAAACGCCAAATCGGGCTTTTAAGCTTTCAATTTGCTCTTCACGATATATTTTTTCACGCGCATTGCGGTCGCGGATCAAAACATTTTCAGCGTGGCGGGCGCGAATCTCCGAAAGATCTTCTTCCGAACTGCGTGCTTTTTGCGTGGCTTCCCGAAAGGCTTCGTCTTTTTCGGCAACGCGTGCGAAAATATCGCGTTCCGTTTTGCCGGCTTCCGTTAATTTGTCTTCCAATTCATTGACCAGATCGGTCAGGTATTTGCCTTCCGCCGTGAACAGGTTTTTTAGAAGGACACGGAATTCCTCACGCAAAAGCTTGTAGCGGCGCGTTTTAGCGGCTTGTCGGCGCAACGCGTTGGCTTGTTTATCAATCTCGGAAACAATGTCGGAAATACGGCTCAGATTGCTTTTCGCGGATTCGAGACGCGCTTCGGCGGCGCGTTGGCGCGTGCGGAATTTCGAAATTCCGGCGGCTTCTTCGATCAAGCCGCGCCGGTCGGAAGGTTTTGCCGAAAGAATCTGACCGATTCGCCCTTGTTCGATGATCGCGTAATGGGAACCGCTCAAACCTGTTCCGGCAAACAAATCCTGAATGTCGCGCAGACGGCACGCCTTGCCGTTTAACTGGTATTCACTTTCGCCCGAAAGATAAAGCCGCCGGGTGACTGAAATTGCTTCGCCCGGCGCAAAATCGAGCGCGAAATTGCGCGGCCGCCAATGCCGTTTCGACTTAACTTTCTTTTCAACGATTCGAATCGAACCGACCTGTGCGGCTTGGGCTTTTTCAAACTCGATTTCTTCCGCTTGAAATTCGTTTGGCTCCCTCGCTACTTCAGATTCAAGATTATCGACTAAAACGGCGGATTCAAAATCTTCTACCTGAATCGCATTTTCATCCAAATCGCTGATCGCTTCGTCAATATCGCTCAGATCTTCTTCATCGGCGACAAACATCGATTCTTCGTCGCGCACCAGATGGAGAACGACCTCTGCCATTCCCGAAGGTTTGCGTTTGCTCGTGCCTTGAAAAACAACGTCTTTCATCTCGGCTCCGCGCAACTGTTTGGCACGCTGTTCGCCTAAAACCCAGGCGATCGATTCGCTGACATTACTTTTGCCGCAACCATTCGGGCCGACAACGGCGGTGATTCCGTTGCCGGTAAAGACGATTTCCGTGTAATCGGCAAACGACTTAAAGCCGGTAATTTCGAGACGTTGAAGTTTGAACATTGTATAGTGCTTTCGGGTAAAGACAGCAGTATATTTTGTTGGTTTCGCGCCGCCAAGTCAAATGAAAAGTGAAAAAGTGAAAAGGTGAAAAGTGAAAAAGTTGGTTTCGATTTACCACGCCAACTTTTTCACTTTTCACCTTTTCACTTTTTCACTTTAAAAATCTTCATC
>JANLTD010000531.1:0-1864 GCA_031362765.1 Acidobacteriota bacterium
GCTTCGACCGTTTCTTTGACCAAACTCAGACCCAAGCCGTTGCCGTGAATTTGTTCGTCAACCACTGCACGGGCTCGATAGAACGGCTCGAAAATATGTTTCAGGTCATTTGGCGCGATGCCGATTCCCCTATCTTCAACGGCAATTTTTATTTTCCCGCCGCGGTTTTTCAACGAAATTTTGATAAACTTCTCACCATTCGAATATTTCAGCGAATTGAAGATCAGATTCTGAATCGCCTGACTCAAAGCATTTGCATCGGCTTTAATCGGCGGCAGATCTTCCGCCAGATCTTTTTCAATTGTAAAGCCTTTTTCATCTATCAGCGATTGGCATTCGCGCAAAGCGTTTTCGATAATTTCATTGACATTTTGTTCGCGCAGATCATATTTCTTTTTGCCCGAATTCGCGCCCGCGAAATCGAGGATCTGCTCGACCATCTTTGAGAGTTTTTTGCCTTCGCCCTTGATTAAATTACCGTAACGCAAAACCTGAGTTTCTTCCCGCGCCACGCCGTCAGCTAAGTTTTCGGCCGCAGAATAAATAACTGCCAGCGGCGTCCGAAATTCGTGCGAAACCGACGAAACAAAATCAATCTGCCGTTGCGCAAATAGCTTGGCGCGTTGTGCCGATACAAAGATCAGCACAATGCTGACCGCCAGCAAACCCAAAATACCAAAACTGACAAATAAATTTTTATTGCGCGTTCCGGCAATAAAATTATCGAGCGAACCGGCTGAATGCTGAACATTTAATGTCCAGTTTCCGCTTTGCGGCAAGTTGTCCGGATCGTGGATCGAGCGCGTTCTTTCGCCATTGTTCAATTCGATTTTGAATGTGCTTGATGCTTCTTTTTTCGGCGCTTCGGTTTTGAAAGTTTTTGTTTCGACGGTTGAAACCGAACTGCTTTGAAGTTTTTGGTTAATTATTACGCCTTTGGGTTCCCCGCTGCGCATTTTCGGCAAAATTTCGCGGTTCGCAAAAAAGATCATATTGTCGGGTGTCAGATTAAAAAATTTAACGCTTCTGTCTGCCGTATTGACATCCTGAGTTTGATAGATCTTTTGTTCGTTCCGACCGATTACCGCGAGTTTAAAATCACCTTCGGGAAAATGTTTGCGCGCCAGATCGGGCAAGATCTGATTTTTGACAACCTGTTCATCGATCTTGATTATCAGGAAACCGGATTTTTTCGGTAATTCAATCTTTGAAGGATCGGCCGGCAAGTTTGTTTTACGAATCACGATCCGCTCAAATGACTTCATTGATTCATAGATCGGCATTACGAGGGCGAATTCTTCCTCATTGAGGGGCTGAAAATCATTGTTATCATTGGCTTTCGCCCGCAGATCTTTCAATTCGCCAGTCCAATTCGATTCGATAAATTCACGTTTTGCCGAATCGTATTCGAGGAGCGGAGCGTTGTCTTTGTCTTCAAAAAAATAGAAACCGTTGATCAAATTCGGATACGTAGTTTTCCCGAGCCAAAAGTCGAAACGATCATTAAATTGCGTCCAATCTTTATTCTGCCAGAGTTCGTTGTCCGTTTGAAAATTAAAATATGCCGATTGAATTTCGCGGTTAAAATCTTCGGTAAATCTCTCGGTGTCGGTCTGCAAACGCTTTGTCATCCGGTCTTTTTCGGCATCGCTGATCTGACCGAGCCAGACATATTGCAGCGCCGCCAGAACGCCGAGCAAGCCGAGCAAACTGATAACCAGAAAAATTTGAAAACGCGAACGCTTCATAAATTTGTTAAAATGCCGGAAATATTTTTACTGCTGAAATAATGGATATTTGATAATGAATAATTGATAATTTTCGAGCTTCGACAATAAATTTATCAATTATTCATTATCAATTA
>JANLTD010000537.1:0-4240 GCA_031362765.1 Acidobacteriota bacterium
CTTCAGAACGGTCGTCGGTCAAACCCGGCGCGATCAGAACACTGGTCGAAAGACTGTTCAGACGCGATGCGCCGTTGCGGTCGCGGGTGCCTTGATACGAAACAAAGAAAAAAGCGCGATTTCGTCGGATTGCACCGCCCAATGTGCCGCCAAAGACGCTTCGTTCCAGCACGGGACGCGGCACGCCCGTCGCTTTCAGAAAAGGATTGTTGGCGGTCAGCGCGGTATTGCGGAAATACGCGTAAACCGCGCCGTGAAAATCATTTGTGCCGCTTAATGTCGCAACTTGCACATTGCCGCCGCCCGAACGCCCGAAAGTTGCGTCGAAAAACGAGGTTTGCACCTTGAATTCGGCGATTGATTCCGGCGCGGGGTTGGGAGTCGGGCGACCAAAAAAAATTCCGGCATTGGCATCGACGCCGTTGATTTGAAAATTATTCTGCGAAACACGCGAGCCGTTAACCGAAACATTTTGCGTGTTGCGCCCAACGACTGTGTTGTCAACGAGATACGCGCTCGCGCCTGCCGTCAGTCCGAGCAATTGCGTAAAATTGCGTGTTGAAAGAGGAAGTCCGGCGACGGTGCGCGAATCAAAAGTGATGCTAAGAGTTGGGCTGTCCGTTCTGATAAGCGATGGAGAATTGTTAATCGTTATCGGGTCAGCGAAAATGCCCGCGACCGTTAGGGCGGCATCAACGAATGTGGTTTCGGTCAGGCTGACGACGATTGTTTCCGCGTTGAAAATGTTAAAGCCTGTGGCGGCGATACGAACTCGATAACTGCCGGGCGCAAGAAAAGTGATGGCGTAATTGCCCGCCGTGTCGGTCGTCGTGGTGTGCTCTTCGCCGTTAGATTGGTTGGCAATGGTAACAATCGCACCGACGATGAGCGCGTTCCGTTGGTCTTTGACCGTTCCGGCGATGCGTCCCGTGGTTGACGTCTGCGCGAAGCCCGAAAAAGCAAGAAACAAAATCAACGCGATATTTTTCGTCATCATCACCAGTTTTTCACCTCAATCGTTTTGAGTCCCGCCTTTAGGCGGCACTTAATTCGCCCTTTAAGTTGGCTAATGTTTCGCTCAATGCCGCCTAAAGGCGGGACTCCAAACTTTAATTCGGAAAATTCATCCGCCGAATCAGTTCCGCAAAACGCGGGTCGCCGCGCAACGAGTCGTAGTTGTAATTCGGTTCGGATCTGATGTTCGCTAATCTGCCCTCACGTTCATCAAAGGCTTTGTTGAGCCAGACAAAGGCTTGGTCTTTATCGCCAAGAGCGATATAAATATGCGAGATATTAAGCGACGGGGCATACTCGCCGCGGTTTGCACGCGCCTGCAACCGGTCGAGAATTTCTATCGCTTTGCCGCGTTGTCCCGACTTGGCATAAATAGTGCCAAGTTCAGCCAGTAAAGTCTTCGAGTTTTCCCCCAGATCCGCTGCCAAGGTCATCTCGGTTTCGGCTTCCGCATACATTTCCTTCTGAGAGTAGGCAAGTCCGAGAAATAGGTGGATCCATGGCGATTCGGGACCGACATACATTCTGTCGGGCGCGGGAACCAAATTAAGTGTTTTATTACACTGCGCGATGGCTTCGTCAACCCGCCGCACCGCCAGTAATGTGTTGCAGTATCGTAAATTCAAAAAGGGATGATACGGAGCGACGGACAACAGTTTTTTTTCAAATTCGAGTTTTTCGACAATCCTTCCGGTCGCAGACAGATAATCGCCCCATCTCGGATGTGTCGGACCTTCTTTTTCAATCGCTTTCCAGTTCCAATCGGCGGCTTCGATTATTTTCAGGGCGTTTTGTGCGGGCGCGAAATTGTTGTCAATTTTGAGAGCTTTTTGAAACGAATCAACCGCTTTCTCGGTCGCCTCTTTTTCCGGTCGCTCGTCAATCTCTCCCTGAATCGCGTACGATAAGCCCATCGCCCAGTATGCGGTGGCAAAATTTTCATCCAAATCAATCGCCTGCTGATAAAGCTCGATACTTTTTATGAGGCTCGACGGCGTAACTTTACGAAACTCCGCGCGACCTTTGAGATAAAGGTCGTAAGCCTCCGGGTTTTGCGTATAGCGGCGCGTCAGATTCGCACGGTCGGCATCGCTCAAACCGAGCGGCAGAAGCACGGCAACATCGCTCGGAATTTGATTTTGCGTTTCCAGAAACTGAACCGGAGAATTCTGCTCGACCGCATATTGCTTGCTCCAAACGACCGAGCCGTCGGCGACCTTTATCAATTCAAATTTGAAAACCTGTAAACCGTTCTGAAAAAACATCTTCGACGCTAAAACCGAATCCGCGCCAAGCTCGCGCCCGACGCTGCGCGCCTCAACCTCCTTGTTCTTGAACATAAACATCGTGTTTTGAGCAAGGACGCGCAAACGCGGCAATTTGCCCTGCGCGTTGAGCCGCGTGAGACTCGTGATGAGGCTTTCGGTCAAACCGTCGCTGATGTAATCTTGCGCGACAACGCCCGTCGCATTAACAATTGGCAGGATGGCGATTGACGGCGGTTTGAACCACCACATTAAGACAGGTTTATAAAAGGTGATGATAACGGCGACCAAAACAAGCGCCCCCACTGCGGTTGCCAGTTTGTGCCGTTTGACCGCACCGATTAAAGAAGACACAGAAACGCGGCGACGCGGCGACGCGGGGATTAGTTTTTCGTCTCCGCGTTCCAAAACTTCTTCAATGACGAGATGAACACCCGCCGTTTCTTCGGTGTAAATTGCCGTGCCGTTTTCGTGGACTTCTTTCTCGAAAATGTAGCCGCGTCGCGGCACGGTTTTGATAAAGGCTTGTGATTTATCATTTAAGGCAAGGCGAATGTCTTTCAAACATTGGACAAGCGAATCGTCCGTGACCGCCATTCCTTGCCAGACGGTTTCGATGAGTTCGTCTTTACTAATCAGCCGACCGCCGTTTTCAGCGAGATATTTTAAGACTTCAAAGGATTTCGGGCGCAGTTTGATTTCTTCCGTTTCACGCGATAAACAGCCGCGAGTCAAATCCAAAGTGAACTCGTCGAAGGAGTAAATTTGATGAACCGGCTTTTGCATTTCATTGTTCAGAGTAACGGCTTCAGCCGTGAAAACGCCGCGCTTCGCTGGCGTTTTCTCACGCTTAAAGGCGTTACTCTGAACCCAAAACGGCTGGAAAAAGGCGTGACGTTTTTAGCGTCTCGTAGTTGTCCAACCGCAAACGGTTGGCGACTGCTTATTTTAATGGTCGTCAGCCGACATCATAACGCCAAACGCAAATTTCGTCAAACTTTCCCGAAAATTTCCCCAAACTTTCGTTACTTTGCCCCGACCGAAGCGGTAAGGTTGCTTCCATCCCGAAAGAAGTTTGGAGAAAAAAGTCCTCTGACATCGGAAGGGAAATTCAAAATCAGGAGACAATTTATGAACATTAAACGAAACATTACAATTCTTTTGACGATGCTGACAATCGCACTTTCAGGCGTAATTGTCGAGGCTCAGATCATTTCCGACGTTACGCTCGGATTAAAACGCCCCGCCAAAGTCATTCTGACCGAACAAGGCAATCTGATCGTCGCCGAAGAAGGCACGGGCATCCACGACGGACGCATTTCAATTATTGACCCGCTGACAGGTTTGCGCCGCACATTGCTTGACGGATTGCCGTCGGCGGCAGGTCGCTTCAATCTTCCACAAGGTCCGTCGGGGCTCGTAATGCGCGGGCGAACTCTTTATTTCACCATCGGCGAAGGCAATCCGACGGTCGCTTGCCCGTTACCGTGCACTGAAATTCCGAATCCGACAGGCGCGTCATCGCCGATTTTCAGTTCCGTGCTGGCACTGCATTTCAGCGCAGACGCGGAAATGGAAACAAGCGGTTTTACGCTCGTGCCAACCGATGACTTTGCGCTCAAGAACGGAGACAAATTGAATTTCGATAACGGCAAAGGCGACAAAGCAACGCTCGAACTGGTGGCGGATTTTCCCGATGTTTCGCCCGACCCGATTCCGGGTGCGCCGCAAAACGTCGCGGCTTCCAATCCGTTCGGCATCGAGATAATTGCCAATCACGTTTTCGTCCCGGACGGCGGTAATAACAACATCTGGAAAGTGAGCATCAACAAAGGCGAGATTGAATCGCTGGTAACGTTCCCGACGATTATTTTCCCATCCGGTCGCGTCGAAGCGGTGCCGACAAGTGTGCGCGCCTTTGGCGAACAATTGTTAGTAACTCTCTTACGCGGCGGCGACAG
>JANLTD010000541.1:0-5481 GCA_031362765.1 Acidobacteriota bacterium
GAGCCATCGCAACGGGAATGACAACACGGAAATTTATGTAATGAATGCCGACGGAAGCAATCAGATAAGAAAGACAAACAACACGGGACATGATTACCAGCCGACATGGTCGCCCGATGGAATGAAGATCGCCTACATTCGTGAAGGCGATAAAATCAACGTGATGAACGCCGATGGCAGTGCACAGATGACTATCTTTCAAGCCGGAAGCCTTTACGAAGGCTTAGCTTGGTCGCCGGACGGCACAAAAATAGCTTTTGCTATGGATGATGCTGGTGTCGAAGCCATCAACATCTTCGTCATAAATGTCGCCACCCGCGTTGTCACAAGGCTGACACAGGCAACTTTTTTCGAGTATAACAGGTCGCCCTCATGGTCGCCGGACGGCTTGAAGATAGCGTTTAGCCGCGACGTTTACGACTTCGGAACGAATACAGACTCAGTCACGCTTAACATAATGAATGCCGATGGTGGAAACAACCAACCTCTTATCAACACCAGTCCGAATTATATGTTGGGATTGTCGTGGTCGCCCGATGGCACGAAAATCGCCTTTGACTTGCACGGAGATATGCCGGGAGATATTTACACGATAAATAGCAACGGCTCTGGTCAGGTAAATCTGACCAACAATGCCGCAAATGATTATGATCCTTCGTGGGGAACAATACCTTTGTCCGCACCAAACCACACGGCTTTTGATTTTGACGGCGACGGTCGCGCCGATATTTCCGTCTTTCGCCCATCCGACCGAGTTTGGTATCTCAATCAATCAACCAATGGATTTTCTGCCACTCAGTTTGGTTTATCATCCGACAAAATCACGCCCGCCGATTTTGACGGCGACGGCAAGACCGACATCGCCGTTTTGCGCGACGGCGTCTGGTATTGGCTCAAGAGTTCCAACAGCAGTTTCAACACGCTTCAGTTTGGTTTAGGGGGCGATGTTCCGGTCGCGGGCGATTACACAGGCGACGGGCGCGCTGAACTCGCCGTTTATCGCAACGGAACTTGGTGGACGCTTGATTTAACAAATTATCAAGTCAATGCCGCGCAGTTCGGACTTCCAGACGATAAACCCGTCGCGGCGGATTACGACGGCGACGGCAAAACAGACCAAGCCTTTTATCGAAACGGCGAATGGCATTTGAATCGTTCGAGTCAAGGTTATGCGGCTGTTAATTTCGGATTAGCGACAGACAAACCCGTCATCGGCGATTACGACGGCGACGGCAAAGCCGATGAAGCAGTCTATCGCGCCGGAACTTGGTATGTCTTGCGAAGTTCACAAGGTTTCGCGGCGTTTCAATTCGGCATTGCTTCCGACACGCCCGCACCCGCCGATTACGACGGCGACGGTAAAACCGACATCGCCGTTTATCGGAGCGGAGTTTGGTATCTCCTGCAAACTTCAAACGGAACCGTGAACTACCGACAGTTTGGCTTGACCGGCGATACGCCAACGCCTTCAGCTTTTATTCCGCAATAACGCAGACGGTCCTGACCTGAATTAAAAGAAGTTCAGGATGAAAAGATACCGACGAATCGAAATCACGGCTTTTCGCCGCCGCATAACTATCGTTTCCTGCGCAGTGGCGACAAACAATACCGACGCGGATGTTCGTCTGAACAATGCCAAAACACAAGAAGCGATTGAACTCGAATCTGCCGAAGGTCAACGCATTTTGCTTGAAGCAGTTCGTTTGCTGGAAGAAAAACTCTTACCTTACGCGCAACAGGATTTTTAGAAGTAGGTAGAAAAATCGGCAAGCGGCTACTTTCCGGTTATCAAATGACTTTTAGATTCTCAGTCGATCCAAATTTGGAAAAATGGTTTACTTTCGACCGCTTGAACCGGCAATCAAAACCGATATAAACAAAAAACTTCTTCAATTATTGCAATCAAAATCTGAATTTCAACAACATTTTAAGCTTTGGATAAATTAAAAATCCTAAATCAGCGCATCCGAAATTTATTTCTACTGATACTTGACGAACTTATTTTTTTTCGCCATAATCTTATTGAAATTGATTTTCATTTTCTTTTATCAGATAAAAAATATGCAGACGAATACAGCCGTTAAATTTTTACCGATTTTCTCAGACGAAAAAAAAGTCGAGGTTTCATTAGAAGATGATCAGGCGATAATTAAACTTTCGACATCGACCGAAGATCTTGGCTGGTGCGGTCAAAAAACGATGTCGCTTGACGCAGAAATGTTGGACGACCTGCATCGAGTGATATTGGCTGCGCGACTTAAATTACTCAAAAAGAAATCGGAAAATCAAGAAGAAACATCCTTTTTATCTTCAAAGGTCTTACAGTTTCCTGGTTGTGCTTAATTTTTTCCTTGTAAAATAAAAAAGGAAAGCGACAATCTAAAATCGCTTTACCTTTTTTATTTTTCCCACGAAAAATCAGTTGACTTCACGCAAAATAATTTTTTCTGAATTTACCTTAGATTGTCTTTCAGATGTCAATTTTTCGAGTTCTTCGATGTGCATCTGCTCATCCGCGATTTGCCCTTCAAGCCAGAATTTTTGCGGTAAATCGTTGTCATCGCACGAAGCCCAGGCCGCCATATAAGCCGCAATTGCTTCGCGTTCGAGATCCAAATTCTGCTTTAGCATTTCCTTCAACTCGGTTGATTGACGAATCATCGCCGGTTCAACGGTCGGGATGCCGCCAAGCGCAACAATTTTATCGCCGAGTGTTTCGGCGTGATCTTGAGCCTCTTCGGCCTGGTCGCGGAAAAATTCCTTAAAAACCTGCCGATCGGTTCCCGTTACCAGATAGCTGTGTTGTGAATATTGAATCACGCCGGCTAGTTCTAAACTAAGTGCCTGATTTAAGTTTTCGATCAGTTCTGCTCTTGCCATTTTGTTCCCCCTTAAAGCTCAAATATAAAGTACTGAAAGTTTATCAAATTTGTAATGGTTATGTCACTGCGCCGCCGTCAACAATAATGATCTCGCCATTCATAAAACTGTTCCGATCACTGCACATAAACGCGGCATATTCGGCTAGTTCTTCGGGCCTTCCGAGACGACCTTTTGACACCCAAAAATCGTGCATCTGCAAAAGTCTCGGCGGCAAAGTTTGTCCCAGATCGGTATCAAAGATTCCGGCGGCGATCGCGTTGACCGTGATCCCGAAGTTTGAGGCTTCGCGCGAAAGACATTTTGTAAAACCGATCATCGCCGCTTTTGAGGTCGCGTAATGAACCGATGTCGGAAGCGAACGGATCGCGCCGACCGAGGTAATGTTCAAAATATTACCTTCCTTTTGCCGGATCATTTGTTTGTAAAAAGGTTTTGTCACGGCAAACAGACTGTTGACATTTGTATCAACGACCCAATCCCAGCTTTTATCGGTCGTCGTGGCAAAATTATCGGGTTTGTTGACGGCGGCATTATTGACCAGAACATTGATCGAACCCCACTCGTCTTTGATCTCGCGGGCAATATGTTTCATTCCGTAGCGGTCGGTCACGGAAACCTTATAAGATAGCGCCTTTCGTCCGTGCGCTTCGATCTTTTTCTTTACTTCTTCTGCCAAATCGTCGCTCGAATGATAATTAAAAGCCACGTCTGCGCCTTCGCGGGCAAAGACTTCGCAAAGTGCCGCGCCGATTCCGCGAGTTCCGCCGGAAATGAATGCGCGTTTTCCTTCAAGTAGTAAAGTCAAAATTATTTCTCCTCGAAAATTTAAGATTCAAAATTCAATATTCAATATTTTTGGATCAAAACGAATCCTGAATCCTGAATCTTAAATCTTGAATCAAATAAAAAGGTTAATGAAAATGCGGGAAACTGACAAGTCTTGAAATTGAATTTATCTCAGGCGGCAATGGCTTGCGGTTGCGGAATTTCCTTTTGCGGCGGCAGCAGTGCGGCAATTTCTTCGATGATCATTTTGGTCGAATTGGGAATCGTCATATTGATCGTCGCGGCGCGCATCGTCGCGTATTTCTTCGAATCCTTCAACAAATTTTGAATAGTTGCGACAATATCAGTCGGATTTTCAAGCAAAATTCCCGCGCCTTTTTCCTTTATTAAACTAACAGTTCCGGCTTCCTGCGGCATCGGCGGCGTGGTCGCATCGGCGATGATCGGCAAACGGCACGCCAAGGCTTCAAACGTTGTCAAACCGCCGAGTTTGCTAATCATCACATTGGCTGACTGCATAATTTTCTCGATCTCGTCAGAATAACCGATGACCTTAACCGGAAATTTAGCGGTCTTGGCAATTTCTTCGGCTTCTTTTTTGAGTTCTTCGTTTTTGCCAGCCAGAAAGATCGCCTGAACATCAAGCTCGCCGCGCACGAGTTCCTTAAAGATTTGCGGGATATTTCCGCCGCCGACCCAACCGGCATTTACAAAAACCGTGAATTTATCGGGATTCAGGCCAAATGCCGTTCTGGCAGTTTGCGCATCTTTTTCATTTACTTCGTGGAATTTCGGATGGACCGGCATACCGGAAATCTTGATTTTTTCGGGCAAAATGCCGTAATCAATCAACTGTCTTCGCGCGTCCTCGTTAGCGACCAGATAAAGCGAAACGTCATTGCACGCCCAACCTTTCCAAAATCCGTAACAAGGATCAGTGACGACCGTCACAAGCGGAATCTGTTCAGATAGATTCAGTTCTTTTAAGATTCGCGCAAAAATATGCTGGGTCAGCGGATGAACGCTGACGACGATATGCGGACACCATTTTTCAAATTGCTGTCGAACGTAACCGAGACATCGTTTTTGAAAAAATTCGCGTGTTTCCGGACGCACTTTATTCATTACCCAATACAGATATTTCATCCAGTGCTGACGGTTTCGCAGAACCCAATTGTAAAGATTGACGAGCTTTTCGGTAATGTGATGCGATTCTTCGACGGCTTTGATAATACGAACGACCGCAAAATCATCTTTCCAGAATTTCTTGACACCTTCGGCAATCGCCTGCGCCGCCGAGCGATGCCCGCCGCCGGTGTCGGATGAAATGATAAGAATTTTTGGTGTATGGTTTTGGGGCATTTTTTAAATCAAGTTTGCCAAAGTCTTTAAGTTTATCTGTTCATTAAAAATTGCCTGAATCGGAATTTTGAAATTCGGAAGCGAAACACTTTCAATTTTCCCGTCTTTTGCCTTCAACAAAAGTTCATAGGCTTCATCCTGCAAAAAATACTGCTCGACGATTTCTTTTTCCGAGTCAATGATCCAATATTCCTGAACTCCGTGGGCGGCGTAATCCTGAAATTTTGTTTCGCGGTCATATTTTGCAGTCGAATCTGATATAACCTCGACAACAAAATCAGGCGCGGGAAATTGGACTTGATTTTTCTTAAAGTTCTTTGCCTTTTCATTACCGAAAAAACAAATATCCGGCTCATAATCGTTACGTGTCAGCGAAACCATTATTTTCTCGATTCCGACAAAGCCTAATTTATGTTTCGCAACGAATGTTTGAAGCAATATGCAAAGCAA
>JANLTD010000436.1:0-4038 GCA_031362765.1 Acidobacteriota bacterium
CGTCGCCGGACAAAACGTCCAGCTCGATTTCAACCTTGCGCCTGCCGGTGTCAATGCCGAGCAGGTTATTACGCTCGAAGGCGAAAACGAACCTGTTGTTGACACAACCCGCACCGTCGTCGGCGGAACCGTTACGCAACGCGAGGTCGAAGAATTGCCGAACAACACACGCAATCCACTTGATCTGGTTTTGACACTTGGCGGTGTAACGGAAGAACCGCTTTCAACCCGCGATTTATCAGAAGACCGCGGACAACGTGGACTGACTGCGCCGGGCACAACGCCGGAAGAAGCCGGAACATTTGCGCTTTCGGGCGGCGCGGCTTATTCAAACAACATTACGATTGATGGTTTGGATAATAATGACGACCGTTCAGCTTCGTTCCGTTTCCAGCCTTCGATTGAGTCTGTCGCAGAAGTTCAGGTCATTACAAATCAATTTTCCGCCGAATACGGTCGTGCATCGGGCGGTCGTGTCAACATTCGCACGCGCGCCGGAGGCAATAAATTCAGGGGCCGTGCATTTTACTTTTTCCGTGACGACAACTTAAATGCGAATACCTGGAATAACAATCGGCGCGGAATTCTTCGACCACCGCTCACAAACAATGATCCGGGTGTCACTTTCAGCGGTCCAATCGTCAAAAACAAGATTTTCTTTTTCGGGGCATACGAATACGATAATGTTCAAGACACGACGGTAGCTGATGCCTGGGTGCCGGTCGTAAACGGAAACGCAAGTTTTACTCTTCCCGCACCGACTGATCTATCAAGAGTGGTAACAGTGACATCAGGCACAAATACTGTCCAGGTTGCTCCTTATATTACGCCGGTTGATACACCTGCCATAAAACATATTTTTTCAACACGCGTTGATTGGAACTTGAACAATGCTAATAATTTCACCTTCGGTTATCAACTCGGACGCTCTAACGATTTAAGAGCTTTCAGCGGCACAAATCGAATTGCCGATTCATTGATCGGCAGAATCCGTAATACGGATGGATTCAATGCCACACACAATTTGATTCTTTCGTCGAAAATGGTTAATCAATTCCGTTTTCAATATTCGACTCTGCGACCGAGATCGGCGCAAAGTGCGGGCGCATTATCTCCGGCTCTTCTGGTAACCTTTACGCCGCCCGGAGAAAGCTCGACGACTCAGGTTTTCGGTTCAACAACCAGTTCAAGCGACCGCAAAGAAGACCGTTGGCAATTTCAAGACACATTTAACTATATTGTAGGAACGCATTCTCTCCGCGTTGGTGGTGATATTCAGCGCGTAAATGCACAATTTATTGACCGCTTTGATGCCACCGGAACTTATCGTTACAGCAACTTTGTCTTTTTCAACACCAATTCGGTTTCGAGTTTTCAACAAAATTTCAATACCACATCACAAGTTAAAAATACTTATTACGGCGTGTTCGTTCAGGATGATTGGCGCATTCGCCCGAATCTGACATTAAGCTATGGTATTCGTTACGAAAATGAAACCGTTATTAACGATAAAAACAATTTCGGGCCTCGGTTTGCAATTGCCTGGAATCCTTTCAAAAAAGGCGATAAAACTGTCATACGATTTGGCGGCGGAATTTTCTATAATCGAGTTCTGTTGCGCACGATTGACGATTTCACCTCCGGCTCACAGGAATTACGATTCGATTCGGGAAGCTTGAATGTGCCAACCGGCACCGCCATTGATGCGACCACTGTCAGAAATTTCCTGAGCACCAAAGTTCCGAATCCCTTAACACTTGAAACTGTTGTTCCGGTTAATGCGACCCAAAGTTTTACCGTTGCGCAACTTGCCCGTTCAAGCGGTGCTTTCCGAAGTCTTTCTTCCGACTTGAAGATTCCTGAAAGCTATCAACTCAACATTGGCTTTGAACGCGAAATCTTTAAAGGAATAGTATTTGAAACGAACCTTACCTATAACAAAACCTCTCATCTGTGGCGCGAGTTCAACCCAAACGCACCTGTTTTGCCTTCAAACACCCCCGATCGAGACAACGACGGACAGATAACCTTTACGGACTATCTGCTTGGAGTTACGACCGGAAACTCGACATTTGAACTTGGCTTAACAACTGATACGGTTGGGCTTCGCCCCCAATCGGGAACGGGATCTTGCACAAACGGCACAACAGCTTGTATCGTCAATTTGAACGCCCGAAACAACAATTCAACCTGTTCGTCTACTGCTGTTACGAACAATCCGATCTGCCGCGCGTTTTCAGTTATTAATAACTTAAGACCGAAGTTTGCCCAAGTTGGTGCAGTACAACTCGAACAAGTTGCTTCGATCGGAAACAGCCGTTATATCGGCGCGACCTTTGAACTCCGCAATCGTTACCGCAAATTCGGTCACGGTTTTGGCGGCTCAATGCGGCTTGTTTATACGCTGTCAAGTTTGAAAGATGACGGTATCGTCAACACTTCGGAAGCGACAATACCGGGCGATTTTTCGCGTGAATGGTCCCGAAGTTTGCTCGACCGCCGCCATCGCCTGGCATTTACAGCAAGTTTCGACATCCCGAAATGGCTCGGCGGTGTGCGCATTTCGCCGCTTTTCCGTTTTGGCTCAAGTTCGCCTTTCAATATTTCGTCGGGCGGCATTGATCGCAGTTTGGACGATCTAAACAATGACCGACCGAACTTCAATGGAAATTTGTCCGATATTAGCTGGCGGAAATTCGGCTCGGCGTTTCCTGCTACTTTGGCTAATCAATTTTCGCTTGCCCCAATCGGCAGTCCGGGCAATTTGGGGCGCAATGCCGGAAAAGGTCCAAACCTCTATGTTTTTGATTTGAGCGTCAGCCGCGAATTTAAATTCAACGAAAGATTCCGTCTGCGTCCGAACATCGAATTCGGTAATATTCTCAATATGACGGTTTTTAGTTTCGGTTCAAACTTTATCAATTTCGACCTTTTGAACAGCACTAATCAGGCGACTTTGGCTATCGCTCAAGCCGGATTTCTTGCTCCGACGCGCACGGTTCGTCCGCGCCAAATACGGATCGGCTTGCGATTCGAATTTTAATTTGAACCTCAATTTTGTTTTACGCGAGAATGTTTCGAGAAAACATTCTCTCTTTTTTCTTTCATCCGCGCCAAAATTTTGGTGACTTTTTATGATTTAATGTGATAGTTTTAAAATGTTGAACAAAGTTGTTCGCGTTAAGAACTATGAACCAAGTTTTAGAAAAACCATCCGTTCCGGTCAGTGAAATTTCGATCGAAGCTGTTCTGCTCGACGCCGATCTTTTTGTTAAATACCGTTCGCCCGAGAAAGCCTTTAAGCTTCTTCACGATTCGATCGAACGAAGTCCCCGTTCGATTTCCCTGCGCGAAAAAATGCGCGACATTTGCCTCACGCAAAAAAATCTCGACGAAGCCGCGCGGCAATGTCTCGCGCTTGTCAACCTATACATCGGACGCGAAGATTTTGACCTCGCGTATGACCGATTGCAAGAAGCAAAATTGCTTGACCCGCGAATTTCGGTCGCGCCCGGACTTGAAGCAATACGCCGCGCGCGCCGTCCGGAATTTTCTCAATCGCGCGACAAAACGCCGCAAAAGGTTCGTACCGATCTGACGTTTGCCGGAAACCTCGCTTACGTTAGCATTTTCGACGCCGTCCAGGTGACCGAAAGTGCGAAAATGACCGGTTTGCTCGTTCTCAAATCAGATCTTTATCTGGCGAGCGTTTCGTTCAATGAAGGCAAGATCGTTGATGCCGAATGCAACGGAAAAAACGGCGTCACGGCTTTTCGACAAATTATCGAGATCAGCAGCGGAACTTTCGAGTTTTCGACATCCGATTTTGAGTTCCCGGTCGTCATCGCTATTTCAAGCAACACCAATTTCTTACTCGACGTCTTGACCGATCTCGACAACGAACGCGCCGAAAAACAAGGTCTGCGAAATATGCGCGATGAAGATTTTTAGATCTTAGCTTTTTGTCTTTGGTTTTTAGTTTTTTGTTTAAGACTTTGAATTTCAAGGCCAAAATGAATCTTTTCTAAAACCAAAAAC
>JANLTD010000551.1:0-1821 GCA_031362765.1 Acidobacteriota bacterium
TTCAATGGCGGCACGTTCCAATTGGCCCTGAAATTGTTCAAGTTTCGCCTCGAATTTGGTTAAAAGTGTGAAAGCATCAGCGGTTGCGCCCGCGAATCCCACCAAAACATTACCGTTCTTAAGTCGGCGAACCTTTCGGGCATTTCCTTTAATCACTGTTTCGCCTAGAGTTACCTGACCGTCGCCGGCCATTGCGAGATGACCGTTTCGTTGGACCAGTAAGACGGTTGTCGAGCGAACTAATGTTTGTTTATAAACACTTTTCATAAAATTCAATCATAAAACTTAAAATTGAAATGCTCAAATTGACATCAGGTATTGATTTATCTGAACATTGTAAAGTTTATGAAAAGAAAACCGATCATAGGCCTGACGATGCGTTTAGAATTGGAAACTGACCGTTTCTATCTCGGACGCGATTACAGCGAGGCACTAGAGGCTTGCGGAGCAGTACCGTATCATATCAGCTTGATTCCTGACCGCGCATACATTTCGGAGATTGTAAAAAATGTTGACGGCATTTTGCTGCCGGGAAGTGATACGGACGTTGATCCATTGATATTTGGCGAAGAACCGAGACCAAACTTGAAGAAAATCATCCCGGTCAAAGAATCAACCGATCTATTGATTTTAGATATTGCCGAAAAACAAAGCAAAAGCGTTTTAGGAATTTGTTTCGGAATGCAGATATTAAACGTTTCGAGAGGCGGGACATTATTTCAGGACATTGAAACCGATATTGAAAATTGTGTCAAACACGAGCAAGGAAAACCGCTCGCCAGAAATTCGCACAGTCTTGAGATTGAAAAAGAAAGTTTGCTATCGCGTCTGATAACGCCAGGCGATGGCGGAAATGGAATTTCGGATATTAGAGTAAATTCGCACCATCACCAGGCGGTCAAAAAGGTCGGTTCAAATTTGAAACCAACCGCCTGGGCAAAGGACGGAGTGATCGAGTGCATCGAAGATACGCGTGACGATAGATATATTTTAGGTGTTCAATGGCACCCTGAATTATCCTGGAAAACGGACATTCTCTCAAAAAATATTTTTGAGAGTTTTGTCATGGCTTGTAAGAAATAAAGGGGCTGATAAGAAAGCTTGTGGCAAAATTTGAACAAAAACCAATTAAATTGGGATTGGAAAAGATCTTAGGCGAACAGATCAATCTACTGGAAAATTTGCGTGTCGGCTTGATTTGTAATCAAGCAACGGTCAATCATCAATTTCGGCACGCTGCCGATCTGTTTTTTGAGCATCCGCAGATAAATCTGACAACACTTTTCGGGCCTCAGCACGGCATTCGCGGCGATGTTCAGGACAATATGATTGAGACGACTCATACCGTTGATAAACACACCGGATTGCCGGTTTATTCGCTTTACAGTGAAACCAGAGAACCGACTGCCGAGATGTTGCGTAATATAGATATTCTTGTTTTTGACTTACAAGATGTCGGATGCCGCGTTTATACTTTTATATACACAATGGCAAATGCCATGAAGGCGTGTGCCAAATTCGGTAAAAAATTTTTGGTTTTGGATCGGCCGAATCCAATTGGAGGTATTGCCGTCCAGGGAAATGTGCTTGAAATCGGTCATGAGTCATTTGTCGGACAATATCCGATTCCGATGCGCCACGGTTTAACGGTCTGTGAATTGGCGCAACTTTTTAATAGTGAGTTTTCGATCAACTGTGATCTTGAAGTAATAACTATGGACGGATGGTCGCGGGAAGATTTTTACGATGAAACTGATGCTCCATGGATTCTACCCTCGCCGAATATGCCGACGGTCGAAACGGCCATTGTCTTTCCGGCGA
>JANLTD010000573.1:0-3965 GCA_031362765.1 Acidobacteriota bacterium
TTTGAAAATAAACTTCGGGATAAAGGTAATCTTCGCCACTTTCGTCAACTATCCGCAGATGTTCTTCCGGGTCGCGCTCCAACGGCTCTAAAACAGGATAAAGTTTGTTTGGAGCGAAATCGCCTTCATCATCATTTACCAAACACAATGCAAATCCGATAATATTCATAGAATTAGTCTAAAAGTTGCTTGACTTTAATTTTTCTTTTTCCGATGCCGTGGCATTCATACCAATGCAATTCGGCAAGTCTGATTTCGCCTGTGAATAATTCAACCAACGCCGTTCCTTTGAGTTTCCGCCAATTCACGCCGCCGAATCTTTCTCTCAACAAACTTAATTCGTCAATCGAAAACCGCCGCGCAATTCTCTCAATATTCTCGATCGGCGAAACTACTCTACGGAATTTTATCATAGTTAATTTGGGATTGCGGGAATTTCTTTGCGTGCTTTGAATTCATCAAGTGCCTCAAAGACCTGCAAAGCATATCTCACATTCCCGAACGGCGCCGAAACCTGTACGCCTTGAATGACATCGCGAACTTCAAGCAATGATTCGCGGGCAATTGCAATGCCTGCTTCGCGGGCGTCGTCCTTGCCTTTTTCGGACGCAATACGCATTCGTTCCAATATTTCCGACGTGACATTGACGCCCGGAACTTCGTTGTGCAGAAACTCGGCATTTCTGAAACTGACGAGCGGCCAGATGCCGGCGATGATCGGGATGCGGACGTGCGCGATCTTGTCAAGAAATCGGCGCAATTGTTCGGTGTCGAAAACAGGCTGTGTGATGGCGTATTCCGCGCCGGCTTCGACCTTCCATTCAAAACGCTTGATCTCTTCGTCAAGATTGACCGCGCCCGGATTGACGCCGACACCGATCGTGAAGGTGGTTGGTTTGCCGATCGGGTTATTTCCCAGATCAAGACCGTGGTTGAGTTTGTTGACCATATTCGTCAAGCCGATCGCGTCAATGTCAAAGACGGCGGTCGCGTCCGGATAAGGTCCCATCTTCGGGGGATCGCCCGTGATGATGAGTAAATTCCGCAGATCGAGCGCCGCCGCACCGAGCAGGTCCGACATCATTCCGAGCAGATTGCGGTCGCGGCAGCAGTAATGCAAAACCGCTTCGATACCGATCTCGCGTTCAATTAAAACGGAAGTTGCCTGCGCCGACATTCGCGTTTGCGCGCGCGGCCCGTCGGGCACATTGACCGCGTCAACTCCGGCTTCTTTCAAAAGTCTGATAGATTGTAAGGTCTTGACGGCATCGCATCCTTTCGGCGGAAGAACTTCGACCGATGTCACAAATTCGCCGCGAGCGATCTTGCTTCCCCAATTTGAGCGTTCGGCAAATGGCATTACAGAGACGTCGGCGGGTTTCAACTCGGCGACCGTGACCGGTTGTTTGACAAAACCTTGCGCCGTTTGGCGCGGGCTGACCGAGCGGATCGCGTCCGCCAGCAGTTTGATATGCGAGGGCGTCGTGCCGCAGCAGCCGCCGATAAAACTTGCACCGACCTGAATGAATCGGCGGGAAAATTCCGCCATATATTCCGGCGAACACATTTACATTTGTCGGCCTTGCACGTCGCGCGGCAGTCCGGCGTTCGGCTGCGCGGAAAGCTTTTTGTCCGTCACCTCGCGCATTTTTTCGAGTGCGGTTAAAAACAAAGCGGGACCGACACTGCAATTGAGACCGATCACGTCCGCGCCCCATTCGTCGAGCCGTTGTGTGAAAATCTCGGGCGTCGCGCCGAAAACCGTGTTGCCGTCCATCTGAATCGCCATCTGCGCGATGATCGGCAGATCGCAAAGCTCCTTGACGGCTCGGATGGCTTGCTGAATTTCCGAAAGATCCGAGAAAGTCTCCAAAACGAACAGGTCAACGCCGCCTTCGAGCAAAATGGCGGCCTGTTGTTTGAACATTTCTTTGGCTTCGTCAAACGAGGTCGGCCCGTAAGGTTCGATCCGCATGCCAAGAGGTCCGATCGTTCCCGCCACAAAAACCTTATCGCCGGCGGCTTCGCGGGCAATGCTGACGGCGGAAAGATTGATCTCGCGGAGCTGCGAATCCAATCCGAATTGCTGGAGCTTGTTGAAATTCGCGCTGAATGTGTTGGTCTGGATGATTTCCGCGCCGGCTTTGACATATTCCTCGTGAACTTCGCGCACAAGGTCTTTGTTGGTCACGTTCAGTTCGTCGTATGAACGATTGATGTAAATGCCTTTTTCATAAAGGCGGGTTCCCATCGCGCCGTCAAAAATATAAATGCCGTCGGATTCTATTAATTCTCGAAAGTTTCGCATAAATGATTTGCGATTTGCGATTTGCGATTTGCAATTGTTCGTTTGTAAATCATTCGTTTCCGCTCAGGAAAAGATTATTTTACGCAAGAAAACAAAATCGCAAATCGCAAATCGCAAATCTAAAATAAAAGAATCTCGCCAAACAGCGAGACTCTTCAAAATATTTGTCTGTTAAGCTGTTTAGCGGTTTATTTAACGTGGTCGCAAGTCGCATTAACTCACCACGAAAAGTTAAATTTGATTCTGCGATTTTGGACGGAAAGTGTCAAGTATTGAGTCTGATTTTGTTAAGGTTCGTTCGTTTCATCAGAATCGTCATTTTCATCTTTTTCAACCATAAAATAATAGCCTCCCGCTTGTTCGGGCGTGATATTTGCTCCAAATTTGTCAGCCACATAAGCCAAAACAGGATCGGTTTTCTTTGCCAGGCCGAGCGCCGACGGCTGCAGGATTTCGTCGGGGATGACACCCGTATTTTCCAATCGCGAACCGTCGCGCATAATGACATCGGCAACGGTGACACTCATTGCAACCCGTATTATGGCGATGGCTGCAATTGAGGGGACAATGCTTCTGAAGGGCACTGGGATACTTACCATAACGCTTCCGCTGCTCGTGTCGCCGTATATCCTGGCGCGTTTTTCGAGTTGCAGCAGACGCGCCGTGATCTCTGATGCCGAAGCCGAATTGCTGTCAACCAAAATGGCTATTTCGCCTTTGTATTGTCGGTCGCCGACCGGTTTGGTAAATCTTGGTTCAGTTTTCTTTTTTGCCACCAGATCGGCGATCTTTATTTCGCGGTCAAAAAAATGGCTTAAGAGATACTGCTCGATCACGACATACCCGCCGCCGTTGCCCCGCAGATCCAAAATGAATTTCGGGTGCTTTGCGACTTGTTTCATCATTTTGTCAATATCGCTTCTTTCTACGACAAAAGAATATAATTTACAGGCAATAACTTCCTGATTAATTTCCTGACATTTGAAGGGTTCATATTTTTTCTTGTCTTTGCGGGATTTTTGCTCGGCGCGAAATTCTTTATCGGTCATTGTTTTTGCCTTGATCGTGAAAGCTTTTTCGGTTCCGTCAGGTTTGCGGATCTTCAGGTCAAGCGTATCGGCCGGATCAAGTCTGTATAAAACGTAGGTCATTTTCCATAAATCACGCCGATTCGGCTTAAATTTTCCGAGCAGGATGATCTGGTCGCCGACTTCGATTCCCTGATTGCGGGCATCGCTGTCTTTTTTGACGGAGGTGATAAAACACTCATCGCCGATCATCTGCATTCCAAAGCCGTATTGAAAATAATCTGTTCTTGGCGGCAACAGCATTCGCGTATGCGAATCGTTAAAATCCATCAGAACCTGCACCAAAACACGATACATTTGCCAGTTGTATTGAAGGGTCTTGACACGGGTTTTCGCGGCGTCAATCCGTGTTTTAAGGTCAACGCCGTGAAAATTCGGGTCGTAATAATACTCCTTAAGTATTTGCTCCATTTCGTCCAGCATTTTCAGCGAATCTTCACGCGCCTGTTTTGACTCAGAATTAAGTTTGACGTTTTTATCTTTATTTTGCGCCTGAACTGTCGAAAAAGAACCGAAGAGAATAGTAAAAAGAAGTAAAATTATTTGAATCCGAAATGAAAATGTTGAGT
>JANLTD010000580.1:0-1963 GCA_031362765.1 Acidobacteriota bacterium
GTCACAGACCGCTTCTAAACGATAATTGTATGTATATTTGTTGGGATGCTTAATTCGCCGCGTGTCAGATTAAAAATTATTGATTTAGCTGATAGCTAAAAGCCGATCGCTGACAGCTAAATTCGAACAAAACAGCCGTTACCTGAGGCGAAATATCAAATTTGGCGGCTGATTGATTTGATCTGACGCGCGTAGAATGATGAAATCGCGCATGAAGAAGCTTCATAAATTCGAGCTTCTTTTATTTGTTTTTTCCTTAGGTTGCTTTGGCGCTGTTTGAATTCTTAAGCGGATCACCGCTGATTTTTTTAGTAACCCGTGCAAATCTGCCGAATCCGCGTTCGTCCGCGTCCCATTTCTTGTTAATTGTTAATTTCTGCGGAGTTTGAACCCAAATTTATGATTTTTTTCAACTCTTGATTCGCATTCTTAATAAAAGTCTTAAGTTGCTTGTAGTTTTCTTTTACTTTACAGTTTATATTGCTGTCATAATTCGACATAACAAACAAACAGAGAGGAATATACTATCGTGGAACAACTACCAATTTGGTTGGTTCTTATCATTAGTGTCCTGGCAATTGGTTTCGCATATTTTTTGATTCAGAATGTTCTGAAACGCGACGCCGGCACGCCTGAGATGCAAACCATTTCGAACGCAATTAAAGAAGGCGCGGAAGCATTTTTGAAACGCCAAAATACAACTATCGGCTATTTGGCATTGGTCGTTGCCATCGTGCTCGGTTTGCTTTACGCATTTCTGCGGCCGGAAAGCAAATTCGATCCGTTGCCGCGAACGCCTTTGGCGATCTGGACGGTCGTCGCCTTTATTTTGGGCGCGGCTTGTTCAGTCAGCGCAGGTTATATCGGAATGTGGATTTCGATCCGTACGAATATCCGCACCGCATCGGCGGCAACCAAATCGCTCAACGGCGCATTGCAGACCGCCTTGCGCGGCGGCGCGGTTGCCGGACTTTTCGTCGTCGCGATGTGCCTGCTCGGAATCACGGTGCTGTTTTATGCAGTGCGGCTCGTACATCCGGACGTTTCGATCGCGAACATTCCGCTCGTTATTATCGGTTTCGCATTCGGCGCGTCGTTTGTGGCGCTGTTTGCCCAACTCGGCGGCGGAATTTATACAAAAGCGGCGGATGTCGGTGCCGATCTGGTCGGCAAGGTCGAAGCGGGAATTCCCGAAGACGATCCGCGAAATCCGGCCGTGATCGCTGATCTCGTCGGTGATAACGTCGGCGATTGCGCGGGACGCGGCGCTGACCTTTTTGAATCAACGGCGGCTGAAAATATCGGCGCGTTGATCCTTGGCGCATCGCTTTTCGCGGTCAATGTGAAGCTTTTTGCGCCGTCCCAACAGCTTGGTGTGATATTGTTTCCGCTGGTTGTTTCCGCGCTTTGTATCATTGCTTCGATCATTGGCGTGATGATCGTCAAGACCAAAGAAGATACGACCAGCCCGATGAAAGCCTTGAACCTCGGCTATTATGTCACTGCCGGGATTGCGGCTTTGCTGTTCGGCGGCGCGTGTTATTGGCTTTTGAATCCGCAGGGGCCGACCGCTGCCACAGCCGCGCCGCAAGCATGGATCTATTTCTGGGCATGCGGAATCATCGGTTTGCTGACTTCGGTCGCGTTTCTTTTTATCACGCAATACTACACCGAATCGGACTATCGCCCGGTTCAATCAATCGCCAATTCTTCGGTCACCGGACCGGCAACGAACATCATCAGCGGCATCGCCGTCGGTTTGGAATGCGTCGCAATGCCGATCATCGTGATTGGTGTCGCGCTGATCACTTCGTATCTGCTCGGTGAAGCGTCGGGCTTGAAAGATGCCGGACTTTTTGGTACGGCCGTCGCGACGATCGGAATGCTCGGCACTGCCGGATATGTTCTGGCAATGGATACTTTCGGACCGATCACGGATAACGCGGGCGGCATCGTCGAAATG
>JANLTD010000625.1:0-3586 GCA_031362765.1 Acidobacteriota bacterium
GTCAGTTAACCGTCAAAAAAATGATGGAATCGCTCGACGCGCAAGTTACCACAGGAACCGGAAATTCCGATTGCTGTTCAATCACAGCAGGCTACCGTTTCACGCTTTCAAATCATCCGAACGGCGAATTAAACAAACAATACACGATCGTTACCGCAACGCACGAAGCCGAGCAGAATCCGAGCTATGTTTCGAACGAAGGCGCAACCGATCCATATACAAACAGTTTTACCTGCATCGGCCACGGAGCCGGCCAAGCGGGATTTCGACCGCTCGAAAAAACTCCGAAACCGAGTGTTCGCGGCAGTCAAACAGCAGTTGTTGTCGGCCCGAGCGGTGAAGAAATTTTTACTGATAAATACGGGCGCGTCAAAGTTCAGTTCAACTGGGACCGCGAAGGCAAAGTCAATGAATCGAGTTCGTGCTGGGTACGGGTTGCGCAAACATGGGCGGGAAATAAATGGGGAATGATGTTTATTCCGCGAATCGGGATGGAAGTGATCGTGCATTTCCTGGAAGGCGATCCTGATCAGCCGATCATCACGGGTTGCGTCTATAATCCGCAGACAATGCCGCCCTACACGTTGCCGGACGAAAAAACGAAATCAACAATGAAATCAAACTCGTCGAAAGGCGGCGGCGGATTCAACGAATTTCGGTTTGAAGATAAAAAAGGCAGTGAGCAAATATTTATCCACGCCGAAAAGAATCAGGATATTCGTGTCAAAAATGATTGCATGGAATTGATCAAGCACGATCGTCATTTGATCGTCGAAAATGATCAGTACGAAAAGGTCAAAAAAGATAAACATTTACAGGTAACGGGCGATCATAATGAAAAGGTTGGCGGCACAATGTCGCTCAAAGTCGGCTCTGATTTGCAGGAAAAGGTCGAGAACAACTACGCGCTCGAATCGGGAATGGGCGTTCATATCAAAGCGGGGATGACTGCCGTTATCGAAGCCGGAACGGCTTTGACCCTGAAAGTCGGCGGCAGTTCCATCAACATCAATTCTGGCGGCATTCAAATCATAGGTTCACCTATGTTGATGCTCAACAGCGGCGGGGCAGCAACTCCCGGCGCAGGTTGCAGCCCTGACACGCCGAAAGACCCGAAAGAGGCTGATAATGCCGACCCCGGACAAAAGATAAGTCTTAAACCGCCGTCGCCGCCGGTTGCGCCGGTAAAGTATAGTCCGATGGCAAAGTCAATGAAAAGTGCCTCCAAAAACGGATCGCCGTTTTGCAAGCCATGACCGAAGTAGAAACAATAGTCCGTGTGACTATATTCAACGAATCAAATGACAAAAGAAGAATTGGAAAAAATTCTATTTAGTAAGCGAACGCTGGTTTACATTGTTTTGGATGGCGCGTCGGTGCCTGATTTGCCGATGAAACTTTTCGAAATGCGTCCGCCGAATTATTGTCTGTTTCGCGGCGAACTTGAACCTGATATGGCAGAAGTTGCGCCGTATGTAGTTCAATTGATACCGAATACATCTTTTACAGATTGGGTTTTAAGCGAATGTTACGGCAAGCATTGGGGAATTTTTGCCCATTCGCTCCATTCGATAAAGGAAATGCGCCGCCATTTTCGCTCGCTTGTACAAGTTTATAACGAAAATGGCGATCCGCTGATTTTTCGGTTTTATGACCCGCGTGTTTTCCGAAGATTTTTGCCGACTTGTACCGACGATGAACTGGAAACTTTCTTCGGAAAGGTCGAGACTTTTTTTGCCGAAGATGAAAAAGATCAGCCTTTTGCATCTTTTCAATTGGAACATGACAAATTAAAACAAACAGATCTGAATTAAAGGAGAAACGATATGCCGAAAGGGCCAGCCGCCAGAATTACCGATAATGTTGTCCATCCGTTGCCGCCTGTGTTAACGCCCGGCCCCGGAAGTCTGAATGTTCTAATTGGTTTTCTTCCCGCGTGGCGCGGAATTCCGCTCGCGGCGGCGGCGGCACTTCAAGCCGCCAAACAAACGGCTGACATCGCTATTCAAACCGCTGTCACGGCAACCGCGGCGGCGGCAGGAACGCCCGGCGCACCGGCGGCTTACGCGGCGGAACAGGCAACCAAAGCCGCGGCGTTGGCTTCGATGTCGAGCGCAATTACGGGTGCGGCGGCTTCCGGTGCCGATATTCATGCCTGCGTAACGCCTTCGCCCGTTCCGCCGCATGGTCCGGGTGTCGTAATTGACGGTTCGGCAACAGTGATGATAAATAATCTGCCGGCGTGCCGCATCGGCGATACGATTCTCGAAGCCATCGGCCCGCCGAACAAAATCGCCAAAGGCGAAATGACTGTAATTATTGGTGGATAAGACAACTTTCGACCTTAAATTTGTAGATTTTTCTGTTTTTTTGATACTGGTACGCCCCGGAATGTAAGAATCGAGCCATGGCTTAGAAACTTTATCGGGCGCGTTGGAGAAGTTCAATAAAATGATTATTCGCAACGCTCAGATAGAAGAACTCGGCAAAGTCCCGTTGAGCGTCTTTGAGGACGAGATGGTTTTGCACCTGGCTGAATTCTCGCCTGCTTTGTTCAAGGTAATTAAGGAGGAACAACTCCGAATCGTCGTCCGTTTCGGGATCGAACAGGCGGATGATTACGGCTTTAACTTTCGAGGCCCCATCCGTTTATACCTCGAACTAATGCTTTTATTCGGCAGCCATTTCGACACCGATCCACAATACCCGTGGGCAAGCGAAATTCTGAAAGAAGATGCCCCGCAGATGGATCGGGCAGATCGGCTGCACGAGAAAACCCTCGATTATCAGGAAAAAGTTTCCGGTCCCGATGCCGCGAACACCCGCCAAGCACTCGAAGGTTTGTTATCTATGGCTCGAAATCCTCCTGACTCTAAACCCGAAAACTTTGAATCGGACATTCGTCGAGAGATGACCCGCGTCTTCCCGCAAAAAACGAATTATATTGGCGAAGCCGGAATTACGGCACTTATCAACGAAGGTAGCGACGAGGCCGCGAAATTCGATTTTCAAACAGTCCGCGGAAAAGCACTGATCGTAATATTGATGTATGCGTTCGGTCACGGATGCACCGAAGGTCCGCTCTATCCGTGGATTTCACGAACGCTGAATGATGACCGGATTATCGAACCGCAAGCACGGGCAACGCGGTTGGAAAAGAAAGCGATTAATTGGCTTGAGCATGTTCTTGATAAACCCAGTAGAGGTGAATAGATATGAGCAAAGATAAACCGACATCTTCCCCAAGCACGGGAAGCGGTGCCGCCACCCCGCCGAGTACGCCTGTGCAGCCGTGCCCGAAATGTAACTGCTGTGTAACCAGTGCTTCAATCGGGAATGTTCGCTCTTTTTCAGGAACGACCGGTTTTGTTTCTCCTAATACGGGAAGCACACTTAATAATGGACACGCATTCGATTTTGTGATGAATTTTACCTTCACTGGAGGAACGGGCGGAACTTCGGACGGCACTTTAGAATGGTGGGAAAAGGTCAATCTCCCTGCACACCCCACTCATCCGGCAGGAACTTGGACGGAGATGGTAACAGTCGGTTCTCCCGGCAGCCCGACCTTTAACCCCTGGACTAA
>JANLTD010000674.1:0-4454 GCA_031362765.1 Acidobacteriota bacterium
CGGTTCTTACACGCCACATGATCTCTGTAAGGACTGCGCCCGCTAACCCCCGCGGAAAAACAACTCGTTCGGTCGCGTGTCGCTGTCCTTTTACTCTCGTTCACAGGGTCCTTCCTGGGAACGAGGCGATGATTGAATCACCATCCACAGCCAAATCATCTCCACAAACACCCCTGGAAACACGAAATCCTACCCCAAACCCCTTGAAAAATAACACAGCCGCTCCCACAGAAACTGCCACAATCATTCCTTCCACGCAACCGTGCAGGCGCCCACCCTTGGATTCACTTTGAAGTTCTTCCTTTTAATCCTGAAGAATCTACGGCGAAACGTCCTCCGCTCGGCGTTGACGGCGGTGGGGACGATGATTCTGGTGCTGGTGGTGTCGCTGGTGTGGTCGATTTTGGCCTTTCTCGACGCGGCGACAACCGACAAAAACGCCAATTTCAAAGCAATCGTCACCGAACGTCTGCTCTATCGTCACTGGGTTGAATGGCGCGACCGCAAACGCACGCACGTTTTTGTCATTTCAACCAATGGCGGCGCGGCAACCGATATGACTCCGGGCGATTTCGATTCACCGCCGTATGCTGCCGGAACCGGTGTTGATTACTCATTTGCGCCCGATTCGCAGGACATCGTGATTTTGCGAAACCCCGATAAGATCGAGGCAATTTCTACGAACAGCGATCTATACATCGTGCGAATGCCGACCTATTCACGCAAGACGATTGAAATGCTCTGGAAAGACGGTAATGTCAAAAACATCACCGAGAACAACAAAGGCTACGACGTTTCGCCCGTCTACACGCCCGACGGCAAATATATTTTGTACCGTTCGCAAGCCCGTGAAGGCTTTGTAGCAGACCGCTGTCGGATTATGCGCTACAACCGTCAAACCGGCGAAACCAAAGAGTTGACTATCGGTTTCGATCAGCAAGTTGATGAAATGATTTTAATGCCCGATGGTAAAACAATTATGTTCACCGCCAACACACGCGGGAAAAATCCTATTTACCTCGTTCCGGTTGAACCGAATTTTCTTGAGAAAGTCAGCACTTTCGTCAAAAAGTATCCCAAGGACGGGTTTTTCAGCAATCTGAACATGACACGCGATACCCTAAATGTCGTAATGCTTTCAAGTTCGATGAATAAGCCAGCCGAAATTTATAGCCTGGCAACTGGCGGAGAAATGAAGAACTTGAGCAATGCAAACGGCGATTTGAAATTGGAAAAAGCCGAAGAAACGGAATGGAAAGGCGCACTCAACGCGAAAGTTCACGGCTTTATCGTCAAACCGGCGAATTTCGACGCATCAAAGAAATATCCGCTCATCGTCCTGATCCACGGCGGACCGCAGGGCGCTTGGAATGACAACTGGGGTTATCGCTGGAATCCGCAGATGTTCGCCAATCAAGGCTACGTCGTCTTTTGTCCAAACCCGCGCGGTTCGACCGGCTACGGACAAAAATTCGTTGACGAAGTCTCGGCAGATTGGGGAGGGAAAGCCTTCACCGACATAATGAACGGAACGGCAGAAGTCATCAAACTTCCATATGTTGACAAGTCGCGCATCGGCGCGGCCGGCGCCAGCTACGGCGGTTATATGGTTGACTGGATTCTCGGACACAATACCGACCCACGCTTCAAGTTCAAAACACTCGTCTCGCACGCCGGAGTCTATAATCTCGAAAGCATGGCCGGCGCGACCGAAGAACTCTGGTTCGTCAACTGGGAATTCAAAGGAATGCCCTGGCAAAACAAACTGAACTACGAAAAATGGTCCCCCCACAAGTTTGCCGCCAACTTCAAAACCCCGACATTAGTTACCGCCGGCGAACTCGACTACCGCGTCCCCGTTGACCAGAGTTTGCAGTTATTTACCGCGCTTCAATTAAACGGCACCGATTCAAAACTCGTCATCATCCCCGACGAAGGCCACTGGATTCTAAAACCGCAAAACTCCGAATTCTGGTATGGACAGGTTTTTGATTGGTTGGGTAAATATTTGAAGCCCTAGGTGTAGTCGTTTTTATCTCCCAATTTAAGTTTTATGAAATTTCAACTGAATCTGCGTTTTTTTCTTCGATTTGTTATTTTTGTTTTTTTTTCTGCCTTTACTCTACAGGCACAATCTCCAAACACTAAATTCAACCGAACGCCCTCGTTTGACGTTCAGCATTATCTGATTCGGACGAGTTTTGACCGGCAGAGCAAAAAGATATTTGGCGACACGACAATTTCTTTCAAGCCTTTGGGTAAAGAACTTAAGACGATTGACCTTGATGCGGCGGGATTGAATTTTGAATCGGTCAAGCTTGTTTCAAACGGGAAAGATCTATCGTTTTCAACCGAAGATGACAAGGTAATTATTGAGCTCGGCAGAAAATATTCGCCTTCAGATCTGATCAGGATTCGTCTTAAATATTCGGCCACGCCAAAGAAAGGCGTTTATTTTGTGGATTCGGAAAATGATGGCGACACTATCACGCGGGATGCCCAAATTTGGACGCAGGGCGAGCCCGAAGAAGCGCATTACTGGTTTCCTTCATATGATTTTCCGGACGACAAGGCGACCAGTGAGCAATTCATCACCGTCGAATCAGGCGAAACGGTGATCTCTAACGGTGAATTGATTGAAACTTTGAATAATTCCGGCGGCACAAAAACTTTTCACTTTAAGATGAATATTTCGCATTCAACTTATCTGACATCTTTTGTGATCGGCAAATATTCAAAATCTTCCGACCTATATAAAAACATTCCGCTTGGGATTTATGTCTATCCAGGCAAGGAATATCTTTTCAAATCGGCTTTCGGCAAGACCAAAGAAATGATGAGGATCTATGAAGAGCTGACCGGAATTGCTTTTCCATACAATAAATACGATCAAACGATCGTTGCCGGATTTAAATTCGGCGGAATGGAGAATATTACCGCAACAACTTTCGCCGACACAGAGATTTTCTTTGGAGATTTTAATCAAAATGTCGTCGAGGACGTTGTTTCGCACGAATTAGCGCATTCCTGGTTTGGAAATCTCGTTACGTGCCGTAATTGGGCTGAGCTGTGGCTGAATGAAGGCTTTGCGACGTTTATGGAAGCCGCGTATCGCGAAAAAATGTATGGACGTGATGAATATCTCGGTAAAATCAAGGATGATACGCGGGATTATTTCACGGAGGAAGCGCGAAAGCGGCAAAAACGCGGACTCTTTAATCAATTTGCACTTCCGGACGATTCGATTTTTGATGCTGTTACTTATCAGAAAGGCGGCGCCGTCATTCACACTCTGCGCGAGACCGTCGGTGATAGAGTATTTTGGAAAGCGATCAATGTCTATTTGAATAGGCATAAATTCGCTAACGTCGAGACGACGGATTTGCAGCGCGTTTTTGAGGAGACTTCAAAAAAAGATTTGAACTGGTTTTTCAAACAATGGGTTTATGGTACCGGTTATCCGAAGCTCGAATATAATTATCAGTATGACGAGCAAACTAAGATACTGACTTTAAATATCAATCAGACACAGAAATCAGAAGATTCGAATACTTCTGCTTTTATCTTGCCGATCGAGATTGAAATTACGACTCTTAAAGGCGTTGTTAATGAAAAGATCATGATAACTAAAAGAGAAGAAACTTTTTCGATAAAGTTGGAAAATGGGCTGACTCAGTTCGTTATTGACCGGGATTTTAAGATACCTTTGAAAAGAATGAAATTGATTCAGACATCTGAAAAATAAAATTGTCTTCAACCAACAAAAAGTTCCGCCGTAATAGCGGAACTTTTTCTCTTTGAGAAGACCGGACGTCTGTTTGATTTGTTGAAAAAATCACTAAGGTACAGAGCACATGAAATTCGCACCCTTAACAGGTAAAACTTTTCCGTAGCTTCTTCACCACACCTACGAGGTTAGCTGTCGGGCTAGGAAAGAAGAAGTATCCCCGCGTTCAATTTGAACGCTTCGCCCCGTGTTCGACAAATAAATTGCCTAACTTTGGTTCCCCCGTGCCGCTAATCGAAAAACGGCTTCGGCGTTTCAATTTTCAACACTGAGAAATATAACATCAAAATATCATTAAATCAAGAAAATTTATATATTTTTTTATAATCGGTCATTAAACAGTTAAATTTGCGTACAAAACTCACAATAAAAACCGATATTTTGTTTCTTTCGTATGTTTCGTAGGCATAAACATTCTGTAACTTTTTACTGGGGCATTACTTTTTTTTCATTACTGAGCGGCATAGTTTTTGCTAACTGCAAAAATCTTCGTTTTTTTATTTCTGCGCGCGCATTTACGCGAATCAGCGCGAATATTTTTGAATTATTTTTGCCTGACTAAAGATATTGTCCTAAAAATTGATTTTATTCGCGTAAATTCGCGGGCAAATTTTCTTTATTTCGCGTCAAAGCAATTTCTATATCCCTCAGAAATGCTTTTTTTTAT
>JANLTD010000694.1:0-4617 GCA_031362765.1 Acidobacteriota bacterium
GTTTGAATTTTAGAAACTGTTTTTTGCCTGCGAAACACACGAAAGAAACGAAAAAAATCAAAATGATCTTTCTTCTTTTCGTATATTTCGTGTCTTTCGCAGGCAAAGTCTTAAATTTTAGCCGTTGCGCGCGTGATGCAGTTAGCGTTCAGGTTTGAATTTTAGAAACTGTTTTTTGCCTGCGAAACACACGAAAGAAACGAAAAAAAGAAAAAAATGATTTATTTTCGTATATTTCGTGTCTTTCGCAGGCAACGTCTTAGGTATTAGCCATCGCCGGTGAAGGTTCCGCGAATATAGCTGTGGTAGGTCGGGTTTGAATTGAGCGTGCCGTGCATTTCGGTCAGCCAGAATTGGTCAATGCCCTGACCGCGCACGAGCGCGTCAACAATTTGCCATCCGTAATACGGCAGACCGAGATGATCCATTCGATTTTGGCTGTAACCCGTATTTCGCAGATAATAACCCTGTGCGATATAGGCGGCCGTTTCGTTGTCGAGCCACGGCAGAGTCGTGCTTGTCAGGTCAAACGAGGCGTGAACCGATTCGTGGACGAGCAGCCCGTCAAAATCACGCGACGAATGATTATTTGCGCCGATATAAAAAGTATTCGCCGCGGAACTGCCTTCGGCAAACGCGCTGTATTTTGCCCAACCGTCGGCGACTCCGCCCGTTTGGACGTGAATCCGGTTTTCCTCGATCGCTTGTGCGACGCGCCGAAAGCTGCTGCCGTCAACCGAGATCGTGATGCCGGTCGAACCCGTAAAACTAAAATGAACCCGCTGCGTATCGCTGCTCCGCAGAACTCTGATCATCTGTTCTCTGACGCCCATTTCTTTATCTCCTTAAACTGATCTTTCAATTACGACGCGTTGATCATAAACATTTTGCGCGAATTATAGGCAAAACGCCAATTCTCTGACGACCTCACACTCTTTCAAAGTCAAATGAATCGGGCGCAAGCTGTCACACGGCAGTTGCAATGTCGGAAGAAAGATTGGTGTGCCCGCGGAAGACGCGGAAAATACGGAAAAATATTTAGAATTGGGTTTTACTTTCAGCGTTTTCCGCGTCTTCCGCGGGCAATTTCTTAAACTTTCTCAAAAATCAATTCGTTTGGTCGTGACTTTGCAAGAGCCGTACAAGCTGTCCAACAAACTTCAAGTTTGTTGGACAGCTTGCGCCCGCCCAACTCGGATTAGGCACAATGTTCACGAAAATAATACTCACGCACCCGGCGGGGCATTTACGGTTTTCGACTTCGCGGGACGTTCAACGTGACGCGCACTTTCCCAGGCCGCGAGCCTCGCCGGATCGGCGGCAAAGATATTCGGAACGATGCCGCGCAGACGGCGGACTGCCTTGAGTGTTGCTTTGAGCGTCGCGCCGATACTTGCAGTTGCGCCGACACCGTGGTCAAGCGCGACGTTCTTTTGCGTGAACGCCAGTTCATAAGTTTCGATCGCCGATTCAAGCCCGGCGATAAAATCGGCGGGCATTCCGTAATCTATGAACTGCTGCTGAATCGGTCCGGCGTTGGTCAGAAAAGCCCGCGCGGCAGCAATTCGCTGCGGTTCATTGCTGCCCGACGGCATCCGAAAAAGTTCGGCGATCGGCGGGCTGTCAACCGCTAGCGAACGCGCCGTGCGGTTTATTCGCCGCATCAATGAGCGCAGATCGGCGAGCGCAAAATCCTTTCGCACAACGCCTTGCCCGATCGCTCCTAAAGATTGAAGCTCGCCGCTTACTTCGATCTCGTCAACGCCCGCCGCCACGAGCGCAAAATTTGTTAAAGCCGCCGCGAAACTTCGGATGACGTCATTATTCTCTAACCCGAAATCGCGGATCCGTACAAATGAATTATAGTAATTTCGTTCCACATCGTTCATTGAATTATCTCTCCTTCTACATTTTAAGATCTGCGTTCTGCATAAACCGATTTGCGCAAAGCCCAAATCGCTTTCACCAACCGTCAAAGCGATTCGATCAACCGTCAAAGCGATTCGACCGACCGTCAGATCGATTCGACCGACCGTCAACGCAATTCGACCAACCGTCAGTTCGATTCGACCAACCGTCAACGCAATTCGACCAACCGTCAACTCGATTCGACCAACCGTCAAAGCGATTCGACCTCTGCACAGACCGGTTTATGCAAAAAGCATTAAGTTGTAACTGGACATAGGAGTTAATAGACACTGCGCGGGAGCGTTTTCATCAGAAAATCAGCGAACAAACCGCGTGGAAAAAACGATTCAGCACCGTGTGAATTAACCTCGTAAAAAACCCGGGCAATCCCCTCGCCCGTTCGATTGAATTCAATACAAAAAATTTTACGCGAAATTTATCAAGATGTCAAGAACTTTTTTCTCGGGACGGTTTTGCGCTTCTGAAAACTCAGATCCGCCCGCGAAACACACTAAAAAAGAAAGAAAATCAGGTTCTACTGGAATTCCAGTGGAAAACAACTTGTTTTAATGACGTTCGGCGGTTAGTTATCTTCAGACCGATTTATCGGGCTTTCCGCGAAGCGGCACTTAACCACGCGTCTTTACCGCGTGGAAAGGATGCAGAGAGAATAAATAGGGCGTAAAGACGTCCTTGAAAAAGCTTTGAGCCATCGAATTATGAAGGCTTAAGCCGCAAACAAAGGACGGTAAAAAGCCCTCTTGAAAATTATCGTCAAATTAACCGCGCCACAAAAAGCGAAACGGCCGGAGTTTCCCTAGATAGCGTGTCTTGCACATAAATGCGGGAAGAACCCAAAATCAAAGGCTTTTTCGCTGTTCCGGGTTGGAATTTCCTCGTCGAACGGGCAACAATCCGTTAACTGACTGATGTGAAAAAAATCGTCGTTTGCCATTGAAAATGCCCTTCGCGGAAAACCCCGCGGGTGAGGGCGCCAGGGGGCGATCGATCAGCAGAACCGAGCCGATGAAACGGGCGACATCCTGAATCGCGAAGATCTGTCGATATCGTTCAATATCGCAGATCCTTCGAAACAATCATCCGGCAAATTCGCGCGGTCACCGATCAACAACCGAATGGCGGCGCCTCTACGCCGTTTGCGAAAAGAATTTCCGGCGATTTGAGCGCGGTGTGTCGCCAAAATTATCGGTCCACCAATTGTCGGTCCTGAGCGGTTTCGGCTGGTCGCCCGGCTGTCGCCATTTTAACGATTCGCGAAACGAATGATGGCTAAAAAGCCGCATATATTCGCCGAGGTAAATATCGGCAACTCGTTTGTTACCGACGATTATCACCATATTTTCGTCGTTGTCGGTGGTCGAAGCGTTGCTGAAATTGGCCGAGCCGGTGATCACGATCGGATCATTGCCGAGCGGGTCGATCAGCATAAACTTGTTGTGAACATAGTTGACGGCGCTGTTCAATCCCGACAAATGCTCCTTGACCCATCCGTCAAACCGGTTGTTTTTGATAAAATCGCCGATCGCAAAGACATTTTCGGGCAGGTTTCGCAAGGTTTGGATTTCCTGTATCTCGGCATCTTTCTCGGGTCCATCCTTCATCGGACGGGTCGTCTTTTCCAACAAGGCAAGTCTCAATGTTGCCGTGCTGGTTCGATAAACTTCTTTAAAAATTTTGTTTATTCCGAAAGCAAAAGTCATAAAAAGTCCGCTTTTCGCCGAGAGAGCGAGTTTGCTGTACATCGAAAGGGCGTCCAGCGTGGTTCTCGGGCTAAAAACGCAGCTCGGACCCGCCGGAATCGGGAGCGCCGGCATGGGCGTCAGCAGCTCAACCTTCTTTTTTATCTGAACCGACGCCGGATCGCCGCTCAGATCCGTCCAGTATTGCAGATATTTTTCCGCGACGGCCGCTTGTTCGATCCGATGCGCGACGTTTGAATGCCCGAATATTCCGCCGTCGGAAAAATTCATCCCGCCCGTCCAAACCGAGACCGGCGCGTTATTCTCAAGTTTGACGATGAATTTATTGTGCGAAATGAACGAAGCGCCCTCGGTCCGCGGAACGCAGAAATCCTTAAGTCCGCAAAGATCGATCAGCTTTTGATTTTCCTTTTTGGGCGACGGCTTGCGCGCATCATAAACGATCCTGATATCCACGCCGCGGTCGATCGTTGCTTTCAGAAGCCGCAAAAAGGGTTCGTAATTAAATTCATAAGCGGCGATCCGAAGCTGATGAGTTCCGGCAATGCACCCGTTCACGTAAGCCTCGAGCGCTTCATAGATCCCGCGCGAAAGCCATTCAAAAGCCTTATTATTTGCCACTTCATCGGGGCGTTTGTCGCCGAAACGCCGGACATATTCCTGCGGCGCGGCGGTTCCGCGATTAAAGAATACATCGTGATCGCCGCCTTCGGGCGATTCGGTCTCGATCAAGACCTTCGTTTCGGCGATCGGAACCAGATTTTGGGGCGTGCCCGTCAGAGCCGTGACGGTATAGGTATATTTATGACCCGGTTTGGCTGAATAATCAGCCCATTGAAAACTCTGGATCGGATGATACTTGGTCGAATAAAGCGAACCGGCCGGAAAACCCGGATCGGTCTCGGCAAACGCCTTCATCGCCTCCAGATAGTACGCTTCATTCTCAGTGTGATCGACCCGATGGACCGAAAACCCGAGCAGCCCCGGA
>JANLTD010000702.1:0-2665 GCA_031362765.1 Acidobacteriota bacterium
CTTTGAATTTCTCACCGATCCGCTTTTTTTATAGAAATTTTGATTTAAGATCATCAAGGTTAAGTTGAATAAAACCAAAGACCAAAACCCAAAGACCTAAACAGTTACTGCAAGTCAGTATTGTGATCGGTAGCGAGTAGCTCAGTTTTCAATCAAAGTGATTCTCAAGAAACCTGCCCGCGACCGCTCGCAATATTGATTTTTCGATCTACTGAGACCGATAAGTTTTAGTTTGATTTAGGTTTTCACTTTTGAAAATAGTAAAATTCCGATCATTGAAAATAGAAAGAGCGGCGACCAGACGGCAAGTGTTGGTAAAATATTTCCGCTTAAACCGGCTTGTTCAAAGCCGCTTGAGATTCCCATAAAAATTAACCAGAGACCGATCGCATAACCAACTGTTATTACTTTGCCCTTCCGATTCAAAGACAGTGCGAACGGCGCCGTGAACAACGTGATGATAAAAGGCAAAAAAGGCGTCGAATATTTTTTATTTAAAGCAATTGCCAGATTTCTTGTTTCGGTTTCGGATTCGGCCTCCAACATTTGAAACTTTGTTTCTGCGGACGTTAGATGATTCGGTTTTTGATTTAAGTTATTGAACGGATTCTCTTTCTCAGATAGTTCGACGCCGCTGGTTTCCTGCGTTTCTAATGTCTGATTTTTCAGACGGGTAATTACCGTTTGCTCCAAGACAATTTTATCTGTTTGCCAAACGGCATTCGGCGTTTTATAAATGGTCGAAAGCTGTTGGTTTTCCGGAAAAAACTCGTAAACTGTTAAATTTTCTACCTTTTGGGTCGAACCGGTTGATTTTTCGGCCTTTTCAAATGAATAGATACGGTCTTGATTGGAAACCCAGTACTTTCCTTCCTGTTTCAAAAGATTGCCCTTATTTCGTATCTGTGCGCGAAGCGTATCTTGTTTTTGATTTGTTTGCGGGGCAATATATTCCTGTACGCCCCAGTTAAACGCTCCGATCAATAGCATTAGCCCAAAACACGGGAAAAGCAAACGATAGACGCTCTGACCGGCAGCTGTCCAGGTCACTATTTCGTTTTGCCTCGATTTGATGACAAAAGTCGCGAGGGTTGCGATCATCACGGCCGAAGGCGCAAGCTGTATATAAATGAACGGTATCAGAAAAAATAAATATTTAACCAGCAGCGATAATCCGTTCTGTGCCGAACCGGCAAACTTCCATAATTCAAATGTCGTGAAAATCAAATAAATGGAGGTTAAAAATGCAAGGGTCAGGAAATAGTATTGCAATAAATTACGAATAATATCAAAATCACGGATACCTGTTGTTAAATCTATATAAAAGCTGCTTTTAAGCAGATTGTTTCGCTTTTGGCCAACGTGAATATCAAAACGGTTCTTGAAATATTCAAAGATACTTCCGCGAAAATATCTGTTTGAAAAGGTGAACCAAGCGATCGCCACGATGCTGACAAGGACAGGTAGAAATCCCGCAAAAAACACATTGATCCGGCCTGTCCGCGCAAGCTGTTCGCCAAATAATGTAAATAGATAATAGCCGACAAGACTAATAAGGGCTAAAAATATTCCGAATCCTCTGCCGCCCCGATTGAATCTTAATACAAGAGTTGTTCCCAAAAGCGCAAATATCAATGGCGTAACTGATAATAGAAGCCTCCTTTGCCAAAGGATCTGGGCTTCGGTTCGTTCTTTTCCTTGCGTCGAATTTGCTAAACTGGCAAGTTCGCTCAGTCCGAGTTCTTCGGGCGTTTCTTGATTCTGTGTCAGTTTTTTTACAATATCGTCCCGCTTCGTTTTTATCGTCAGACGAATTTCGCCGATGTTCTCAGAAGCCGTTTTAGCTTTGATTTCCGAATTGGGATTTAGTGGAATAGTTACTGACACCGCATTTTGCAGGACGAGTTCGGCTTTTTCTTTATCTGTTTCGATTGTCGAATCAATTTTACCACTTTTTGCTGTTATCAGACGCGTTTGATTGTTTTTCCGGTCTTCATTATAAATAAAAATGTTTTCCCAGATCCCGGCGGTTTTATCACCTTTTTTTACATAGATCGTATAGCCGCCGATCTCTGAATTAAAAACACCCGGTTCAATCGGTGATTCCAATTTCAAGAGGGTTGTTTCCAAAGCGATTTTTCGGACAATATTGGACGCCAGCGGGACGCCTTCCAAGTTGATAAAAAACGTAAAGCCGGAAAGTAAAACTCCGAGCAATAGAATTGGAAAGGCAATCTGGATATTACCGACTCCGGCGGCGCGGATCGCTATTAGTTCGCTGTCTCCCTGCATTTTAGAGAGCCCGATAATGACGCCGATCAATATCGCCATTGGTGCTGTGAATGCAATAACATTTGGAATTAATGCGAATGTGAGCTGCCAGATAAGGTTTGGCGGAATATTTATACTAAAAAATATATCGGCATAGCGGCTTGCCTGCTGAACAAACAAGATCACACTCAGCAAAAGCCATGTGAAAATAAAATATGGAAGTACATTCTGTAATAAATATTTAGAAATTAACCAACTATACTTTTTCATACGGGTTAATTATTAGCAATAATAATCTTTTCACCAGCCGTTTCTTTCCCTAAAATATTTGAAATAAGCCGTTTTAGAATATTTGAGGCTTCGCGGACGCCTTCAATTTTATCCTTTGTATATT
>JANLTD010000725.1:0-7679 GCA_031362765.1 Acidobacteriota bacterium
TTGCGCCGCGCATCGGCTTCAAACTCGGGCGGGTTGACACGATCTTCGACAGGAATTTCAATGTCATCGGATTTAAAAACGTGTCGCAGCCGTCAATCGGATTCGGAATACAACGGAATATCGGCAAACATTGGTTCGCGCTGACCTTTTCAAATACGCAAACCAGCACGACGAGCCGCTATAATTCAAGTAATTTGGTGTTAAAGCCGCGACGTTTGACGATCGGCTTTAACTTATCGAGAAGATTTTAAAGAAATTATCCACGAAGTTTCACGAAGATTTCACGAAGGTAAGAAAAGGTTGCCGGTTGTTTTAATCCGAGCCGGACAACCCGGCTAAATATGTAAAAAAGCGAGAAATCTTCGTGTTCTCTTCGTGAAACTTCGCGGATCTTTATTCCTTGATAGTAAAGGCACGAATTTCGTTTGCCAATTCGCGTTCGAGCCGGGTTTGTTCCGCTTCGAGCGTTTTACGTTCTTTCTCCATATCTTCGAGCCGCGTTTCCTGTTCGCCGGCTTTGGCGATGTAACGCGCGATCAGCGTTTTCGCTTCGGGCGTTTTTGAGAGAGCTTCGATGTTTTCGCGTAGCCGTTTTTGGTCGGCTTCGATCTTTTCGACCTCATCGTCAAACGAATTTATCTTATTTTCGATCGCCGCGATCTTTATTCTTAAATCAATCAGCTTTTCGAGCTTGGCGCGGGTTTCTTCGTTGATGTATTTCTGCGAAACAAAGAGCGACAAATCGGTTTTGTTCAAGGATGTTAATTGATAATTATCAGACAAACCTTGACGAACGCTGATTTTTAGCTCTTTTTCCTCCATTCCTTTGAGTTCGACGCGGAACCGGTAATAACGTTGGGTTGTGTAATCCGGTTTTGGCGAATCTTCCGACAATTTCCAGCCGTCTTGCACCGGGTATTCGATGTAGAGAACTTTCGGGCGATTGGTTTGGTTGGTGATCTGATAGAGTTTTTCGGAAGTCTGGAAATAATGCACCTGAAAAACGCCGTTGACGACTTTGATGATCTTCGCGGGTTCACGGTCTTGATTATTGCGAACGCGAACATTTGTTCCTAAATCAAGCGCGAACGAAATCAGGCGTTGTTCTTTGGCTTTAAGGCGGTCCATCAAGGCTTCACCCGCGTAGGCGTTGCCGTCAATTACGGTCAAACTTCCGCTTTCGAGTGTCAGATCCGTCATATTTTTAAGAAGTACGCCGCTAAACGGCCGGTCGCGGCGCACGGCTTCGTTATAGATCGCCACACGTTCGCCGTCCATTTTTGTCTGGATGATCGGGATCAAAGCCGAACGGTCGCGCATCACCGTGACGGGCTGTTCGATTCGATATTCAAACAAATCGCCGATTTCCTCGCCGACGGTGGTGTTTTGATAGCTGTTGGCGGAATTTTGAAGCGCATCGCTGACAGTAGTTGAGCCGGTAACTGTTCGGAAATTAGAGGTTTCCTGCCCGTCAACGACAAAACTGTTTTGCTGTGAGACCTGTCCATTTGTGACACCCGGCTGAAGATTCAATAAGCTCGAATTACTTCTTCCGTTTAATGGAAGGTTTTGCAGTTGCTGCTGACTGATATTATTTCCCAACGTTGCATCCTTTGTATTCGTAATTCCGCTTTGTGGTTCGTAAACCTGAGGTGTTAATTGCAAATCGCTTGGAGTCGGAACAACCGGACGATAGCGGTAGAAAGGTTTTTGGAGTTGTTGGATAAACGAAATCGGCGAACCGGAAACGAGCGAAAGCTGGACATTTTCCCAATCTTCCTCGCTGACATTATCAACTATCGCCCAGCCTTGAAAAAAAGGTTTGCCGGCTTCGTCCAGAACGACGCGATAGGTTGTTTTCCAGATCGGTGCGGCAATTGTGTAGCTGACGATCATTTCGCGCTGTCCTGCGCCGTTTGAGGTGAGGGTGATGGTTTTTGCGTCGCGCCGCCGGGTCGAAGCCGTCGCGTTGGCAAATTCGTTGAGGTCTTTACGCGTTCCTTCGTCAAGTAATTTGACGCTTTTGACATCGCTCAGATCAAAGCTCGAAATCTCGCCGGTTTCCGAGGCGATGACCAAAACACTCGTCCAGGTCGTTGTTTTGTCGGTCGTGATCTGTTTGCGCTCAACCGTTAAAACCGAACCGGTCGCCGCGCCTTTTGATGAAGTAACAGCGACTTTTGCGCCTTGCAGCTGTGCCAAAACGCTCGCGATTCCGCCGCCTTCGCCCGTCAAAGCGCCAACCGAAAAGGGAATTTCAGCCATTTTCGCGGAAACCGGCGCGGACGAATTATAAGAAACTGCACCGATCTTGCCTTGTCCGAGATCGAGCACGACCATTGACTTTAGAACATCGTCAACCTGCGATTGTTTGAACGAAAGATTTACTTCCGCATCACCCGAAACGAATCCGCGCCGTTCGACATAGGAGACGCCGTTTGAATAAAGAATTACGCGCCTAATCGGCAGTTGATTGATCGCGTTATTTTCGACTTTCGGAAGATTTTGATTGACAAGTTTTGCTTGTTTCGGAACGCGCATCTGCGCCGGAATTGAAATTGAACACAATAATATTAAAGAGAGAAAGATTTTGATTCTCATTGTTTTGATTTCCTTTTTAGATACTGGTTTATGAAAAACTTCTGACTACAAGATGTTTCGATATCAATAAATAGTTGCTTTAGGCAAAAAATAGATAGTGAATCGGAAGTAAGGCTTTAATGTTTATATGAGAAAAATTGTCTTCGCTGGGAGCGCGCGCATCCTTGCGTGCTGAGCGCGTGAGCGCGAAATATTTGTGCTTAAAGTAAATATAATATTGAGCAAGGCTTTTTACGCCGCTTGCGCGACGTTGCACGCAGGGATGCGTGCGCTCCCAGCGAAGATCGCCGTTGCTTTCAATAACCGAGTTTGAATTTGAAATGCCTTGATAAAAGATGACGAACGAAAAATCAATAAAATTCGTCCGTCTTCGCAAATTATCACAAGGCTTTATAATTTTTGTGTGTTGCTTGATTTATCAGATTCTTTCGGTTTTTCGTTATTCTTTTCGTCTTTCTTCTTTGTGTAATCGTCTTTGGCTTTTTTGCAGCCTTCGCCGATCTTTTGTTTGTCGCCCTTGTTTTCTTCGGTGTTCTTTTTGATGCTTTCGCGGGCGAAATCAATTGCGTATTCGCGGATCTTTTTAGTTAGAAAATCTTCATCCGGTTTTTTTGAATCGTTGTTGAGCAGATCGAGAAATTCGTCGCATTCGGCAACGCCGGTTTTTGTGCTGTCGGCTGAATTCGTCGCGCCGTCGCCGGATTTTGTCGAATTATCCGTTGAACCGCCGCTGTTTTTGATGTAATTGCATCCAAAACCGACGGTTAAAAGTAATAAAATAGCTAATAAAACGGTAAATTTGTTTTTCATTTGATTCTCCTATAAATTCTGTCACGCAAATTTTAAGAGAATTTCGGTTTTTTTGAAAGTTGCCAAATCTAAAAAGAGTTCTGATTGGCGTTTTTACCGCTTAATTCGTAAATCACATAAAGATTTAAGGCGCTGTCTTTGATTTCGGCGCGGACGTCTTTGACATTTGCCTTCATATTTCCGTTCGTTGCGGCAATCGGTAAATTGAGCGCGATTTGTTTTGCCTGCAAAATCTGAATCGGATTGACCCGGCTGTTCAAGGTTTTCTGGACAAGCGGCGTGACGACTCCGCCAATCAGCGATGTCACACCGTCAAGATTGACCGTTTCCATATTTAATTGACCAAAAACGATTTGCTGCGCGGCATCAAATCGCAGTTCGAGATTTGCCTGTGTCCAACCCGTGAAATTTACGCAACCGAGAATCGTCGAGTAACTTCCGCGAAAGGCGAGCGGCGCGACAATTTTATTGTTATCAAATTTTATCGAACTCTGAACGCCGCTGCCCGCCGCCAGAAGTGTGATGCGCCCGTCGCATTCACCGCCTTGCAAAAGTGCGTAACTTGCCGAATCGGAAGTCTTCGCGTCGCGATTTTCGGTCAAACTAAGCGGAAACGAAGGCGCGTTCATATCGCGGAAAATTGTTTTCAAAACTTCGTTGAAAAAGTCTTGTTTCAAAATGATTTGCGCGGTCGCGGGCGGATTTCCGCCGGCGTCAGGCGGTTGAATCGGTATGCCGGGAGTTTGCAAAGAACGCGGAACACCGACAAAAAGGTAAAACGTCAATATTCCGCCGACAATCAGACCGGCCAGACTTCCAAGAATAAATGTTACTTTTTTGTTCATAGAATTGTTTTGCGGGAAGCGCAGGCATCCTCGGCGTACTACGTCGCTTGAAAAGCGTTGCTCAATCTCGAATTTACTTTCAGCGCAATTTATTCGCGCCCTGCGCTCAGCACGCCGAGGATGCCTGCGCTCTCAGCTAATCTCCTTGTGTCCCCTTGTCCTCTTCTCCCTTTCTCCCTTTCTCCCTTTCTCCTCTTCTACTTCGTCGGAGTCGCTGAATTCGTATTTGAATTCGTATTTGATTGCGCCGATTTTAATGTTTGCGTGAGCAGCATCGCGACGGCATTAAAGATCATTTCAGCCTGCGTTTTGACCTGCGCCGAATCAATTTTCGCATAATCAGCCGGCACAGTAAAAAGTTCGGGCGTTGTTTCGGTTTTTATACCGCTCATTTCCGCGACGATCCGCAAGCCTTTAATGTCTTGGACGCTGCCATTCTGCGTCTGCGAAACGGTTTCGGAACGAACCGGCAAACCTGTTTCCTTATCAATCAAAAAGATTGATTCGGTCGCCATCTGTCCGGCTTGCGTCTGCGTGTTTGAAACGGCGCCGTAGCGGTATTTGATGACCGTGCGGCCGCCGATAGTTTCTTCGCCGACGCGCTCGACACCTTTGACGCTTTTGATCTGCTTGACTATCTGTTCCGGCATCATCAATTGGCGCACGTCGAAACCGAGCGATTCCTTATCGAGAACAGCGTATTGTTTGCGGTTCGGCAAAATCAGATAAGTCGTTCCGGCTTTGTCGAGATAAACAAGTTTGTCGCCGTTCGGCATATTAAATTCCATCCGGCGGTCAGCCGCGTTGCGCGCCACATTCGCCGAAAGCGTCGGCATCGCCGCCTTATTTTCGCCCGTCGCTTCGAGTTTTAGTTGCACGATCGCCTGATATTGTTCGGGTTCATTTGTTTCCGTAATCGTCGAAGCTGGTTCAACGACGACGGAATTCGCATTTGAATTAGAATTCTTATTAAACGAATTGGATAAATTAGCGTTGGAATTTGCCGGTCGGACATTTGAGTTAATTGACGGCTGTTCACACGAAACCGCGAAAATCAGCCATAAAACCAAAACAAAAGCCAAAACCGTTCTGGCCGAATTTAGTTGTTGCATTATCTGTTTCTCCCTTAAATTATTATGTCTTGATTTAATACAACTTCAAAACATTTAAAAGAAGTGAAGGCAAAAGCTATGCCTTTTCTAAGGGGGCAAAGAATTGATAAGTTTTTGATGATTTAACGCCGGAATTGAGCAGGCGCGGCGAATGCAATCAACCCACGGCTCACTCAAGTGAGTGACATCCGACCCGCACTCCGATCTAATGAGTTGTTGAACTAAGCGCTGTCAATAGAACCTGAGTCGTGAGTTGAAATCAAAAAAGAAATGGGACGCTGATTTTCGCGGATACCGGCGGATGAGCGCGGATTATTTTAATTAACCCAAGTTGCTAGTTAAAGAAATTTTCAACGCCAAGACGCAAAGTTGCAAAGTCGCGAAGATATTTGAGCAGTTCGGTGTAAGAATTTAGTCAAGTTGAAAAGTATTATTAAGAAACTTGGCGTCTTATGCCACTTGGCGACTTTGCGTTAAATTAATTTTTTGATAACTGGCAACTTGGGTTAATTAACTTTCGGCTAATTCAAAAATATTTTCAACAAACCAGCGAAAATCCGCCCGTATCCTCGGTTCATCCGCGTGCCATTTTCTTTCTAATTTTCGCTCAAGACTCAGGTTAATAGAAATTTGTTATCCACAGACTCTATTCCCGGTTTCGCCATTCACTCGCTAGTATTCCATAAATCAATTGATCAACAAACCCGTCCTTGAGCCATTCTGATTGTCGTAAGATTCCCTCTTGCGTGAAGCCCAGTTTCTCGGCTATCGCCCGGCTCCTTTGGTTCTCTTGAGCGCAGCTGATCGCGACACGATTCAAACCAAGTTCATGGAATGCGTGGTCAATCATCACTTGACAAGTTGTTGTGATAAGCCCTTTACCCTCAAACGCCGCCCCCAACCAGTAGCCTAGTTCAGTGCTTCGATTTGTCCAATCAATCTCGTGATAACGGACCGCGCCGGCCAATTCCCCCTGATACCAAATACCGATCCCCAACCCTTTGTTTTCCGCAAAGAGAGCGAGGTCCCGTTGGATATACATTCGGGCTTCTTCAAGTGAGTAGAGTTGAGGTATTTCTGGGTGTCGTTCTCTGTTTTGCTCGACCAAAGCGAATAATTGCCCGACGTGCCGTTTTTCGAGCATCCGTAGTTCTGAATGAGTATTTACACGATAGCTGAACATAATTGGCACAATAAAAGCTGTATCACGACTGAGATGACATGGGGCGAAACCGCCACCACGCAACGCGCGGGGAAACGAGCAACGCCCAAACAAAGTCGCTGTTTGACCCTCGCGCCCATTGATTTGTCGGGCGGAACTTGGGCTACAAGTAACGCTCATATTCCGTCTTAACGCTTATCAAGTCAAACAATTTTCTGAAAAGTTGGCTTAGTTCGTTGGTAGGTGTTATTCGGAAAACAGAATGAAACTTGCCGTCGCTAAAACCTTCAAACGTCCAAGTCGCGCCGTCATTTGGAATTGGTTCTTCAATCGTAGAAGTCATCTCCCGATAAGAAGCTCGATATATTAGATTCTTAAAACTCTGCCATTCTTCTGCCGATAAAGAGCGAGTCTCTTCGGTTTCAAGGTCGCCTAAGCCGTAACCGCCTTTGCCATTCAGACGTTTGATAACAATAAAGTATTTGTTGCCGGAACGCCAAACTCGAATTACTGTCGGCGCGTGAAATGTCGGAATCCACGTCAAACGATAGCTTTCATCAACACAAGCTGCCGGAATTGTAAGCGGTGTTTCACGAAAGCGTTTGAAAAGATTGGCTGTTATTTCGGCATTTGCTTCTTCGTCTGAGATGCGCTTTGTTGCTTTGTTTGCGTTAATCGTATAGACACGACGAGTTAAAACGCCCTTGTAATCAGAAGCGTCAAAATTATCAACATACAACGGGTAACAATCGTGCGGTTTCGGAGCAATGTCAACGACGGAATTTGAGCGATTAAAAAACCACAACGCCGCAATGCCAACGCCGATAAAAAACGTGGCAAGAGCAATCGTTAATCGAATTGAAATACGTTTCATAGATGCTTACACACCAAAAGCGCGAATTTGTTCCGCCAAACTTATGATTATCCCGAACCATTTGGCATAACACTCTTATTTCGGGAGTTATCCGGAATGATTCGGCATAACTCCCTTATATGCGGATTATTTATAAACTAAAATTTTAGTAAAAACAAGAAAAATTTAAGCCTTTTCTAAATTCGCAAATTTCTCGATCAATTTTTTCTGTCCGAAACCGGGAAAACTAACGGTTAATTTGACGTTATCGCCCGAGCCTTCGCGCCGCAGAACCA
>JANLTD010000732.1:0-6017 GCA_031362765.1 Acidobacteriota bacterium
TTTCACTCTCGACTCTCGACTCTCCACTCTCGACTCTTTAATAAAAACCGCCGATTTCCTCAATTTCCAAACTGATGTCGTCATCCAAATCATCAAACGGCGAGGTTTTTCCGTTTGAAGCGCCATTTGAATTTCCGTTGCCGTTGCCGTTGCCGTTGGTTGGCGGTTTTTCGGTTTTGAACATCGGTTTGGCTTTTTCTGCACGTGCCTGATTATTCCACAATTCTTCCCTTGCTTCGGCGGTCAAAACCCGCGCCGAATTGACATTTTCGACCGCTTTTTCGTTTGCAAACAACGCATCTTTGCGCGGCAGCAGATCGAGATTGTCGGCGACTTCTTCGATGATCTGCCGACCAATGATCTGTTCGCCCGCCGCGTAAGCCGCGAGCATTGCGTTATCGCAAAGATTATTGATCTGGCGCGGAATGCCCTCGGAACATTGAAAAATAAAATCAATTGCGCCCGGTGTGAAGATATTCGGCTGATCGCATCCGCCGATCAGAAGCCGCTCGGTAATATATCGTTCGATTTCTTCGACGTTCGGCAGCGCATGCATTTTGCAGCGCAGCGCGACGCGTTGTTTGAGCTGGCGCAAGTTCGGCTGATTGAGTTTTTCGCGCAATTCGGGCTGTCCGGTCAAAACAATTTGCAAATGTTTCGCGTTGTCTGATTCAAAATTCATCAGCAGCCGAATTTCTTCGAGAACGTAATCGGATAATTCGTGCGCTTCGTCAATGATCAGAACCGTCCGCAGTCCGCGCCGGTGGCGTTCTTCCAAAACTCTGCCCATGACCTGCAGCAATTCGGCTTTATTGGTCCAATCCTTGATACCAAGCATCTGCGTGACGTGATGATAAAACTCGTCGATCGAAAGCCGCGGATTGAACACATATGCCGCCAGCACACTCGAATCAAGCCGCCGCAAGATCCATCTGAGCGCGGTCGTTTTACCGGTGCCGACCTCGCCTGTCAGCACAATTAAGCCCTTCGCGTTTTCCAAACCATAATACAAGCTTGCCAAAACCTCGTTGTAGCTCGGCGTGAACACGATAAAACGCGGGTCAGGCGTTAACGTGAATGGTATATCTTCTAATCCGAAAAATTCTTTATACATATCTTTCTCCGAAAGGATTTGAAATCTCAAATCTCAAATCTCAAATTAAATCCCAAATCGTTATGAAACCAATCGTTCAAAAATTCTGGTTGCCTGCAAGATCATTGCGATCAGCGGGATCGCCCCGACAGCCGCCACCACGCCGGCCATTACGCGAAGCCAATGCGAGCGTTTAAGCCACACTTTCTCGTCGTGTGAGAGCAACGGCGGAACGGATGCAAGCACCGGCAAACCCGTATAATGCTTGGCGTCTTCGATACTCTGAATCTTGAAAATACGCGGCAGCTCAAAAACGGCCGCCAAAAACAAACCGATCGCCAAACCGATTGCTCCGCCAAATCCGGTCAGTAGTGCGCGTTTTGGCGCAACCGGCGATTCAGGCAAATTTGCGGCGTCCTGCACGCGAATCGTTTCGCCCTGCGCGTTTGATTCGCGATTGACCTGCAGCGAGGCGTCGTTGATCTTTTTCGACAGGTCGTCGTATTTTTGCTTTGCTGTCTGGTATTGCGCATTGATGCCTTCGAGCGCGACCTTGACGTTCGGAATCGTATTGATCTTTGATTCTAAAACTCCGATCTGCCCGGCGTTTTGCTGAACTTCCTGTTCTTTATATAGAATCTGCTGTTCAATTTGGCCGATCTGACTTTGAATCCGCTGATTCTCGAGTTCGAGATTTTTCTTTTGCAATTCGGCTTTGCGGCTGCTTGATTGGCTCGCGACCAAAACTCGTTTATCGGTATTTTTTCGCAAACCTTCGATCTCTTCATTAATCCGTGTGATCTCGTCTTTTTTGGCGATCACGCTCGGATGTTTTTCCCGATATTCTTTCAAAAGTTTGTCGAGTTGAGCGGAAAGTTCGGCGCGTTTATTGACAAGCTGCGCATACGCCGGCGTGTCTTCGATCTGCGACGCCTGCCGCGCCGCGTCCTGAGTTTCCTTTTCGCCGTATTCGTCGTAAACGCGCATTTGCCGGTTGTTTGAAGCGATCTGGTCATTAAGCCGACCTTTTTCCATTGCCAAAGTTTCTTTTTCCTTCACGATGCTGTCTTCACGTTTGCGCAATCCGTCAAGCTGAGCGATCAGCCCTTGCGCCGATTCGGGCAGAGTTTCAACATTCTGCATCATCACGTTGAGGCGTTCTTTTTCCTTTGTATCGAGTTCGTTACGCGCCATATTCAATTCGTTCTGAAGAAAATCGCGGGTCGTTTCGGCATTTTGCGTTGAGGCTAAAACCTGCGCGTTGACATATTTGGCGGCGAGTTCCGCCGTCACGTTGCGTGTCGCGTCGGGTTTGCGGTCGCGGTAGCTGATGCGAAATGCGGCGAGTTGTTCGTTGTCCGTTTTTTCGGGTTCGACGAGAATGTTTTTTCTCATTTTATCAACGATCAACGCCATATCCATTCCCGAATTTCTTTCGAGTTCAAAAAGATTGTACTTCGTGATCATCGGTTCGAGCGACGAACGCGACAAAACTTCCTGATTGATGGTTTGCAGACTCTGCGACAATTTTTCGTCCGACAGCGGCTGCACGACCTTATCGGAGATCGTCGGCGGTTTGACCGTCAACAAAGTTTTCGATTCGTAAACGCTCGGCAATTTATACACGACATAGCCGATTGCCATTGTCATCGTGATAATTGGCAGAAAAATAAACCATTTCCGCCGTTTCAGCATCTTGATAAATTCGCCTGCCGTTCTTTGTCTGAATTCAATGCTCATACTTTTCCTACAAAATTACCGATTAACTTTTTCCGCCATTTTTTCGACCGCGCTGTCAGTGATCTTTTCATTGCGTTTCATAAACCAGCGCAATCCGGCAGTCAATAAAATCAATCCGACTCCAAAAATCAACAAACCGAGCGATTCGGGAACAAATCCTAAAAGCAGATTCCGGCTTGCGATATCAAACAAAAAAATCATTTTCAATCTCCGTAAAGTTCGCGATTCACAAATTTGCCAGCAAACTTTTTGCGTCCTGCGTTTCTTTTTGGCTCAAACTCTGTTCGTTGGCGAGCGATGTTTCGACCTCTTTCCGCGCCGAAAACTTGTCGCCCGACGAAGCAAGCGCAGTTCCCAAACGCAGCCGATATGCCGCGTTGGTTTTGGCACCTGTGCGTTTGGCCTCCGCGTCGTCAAGCGCGACCGCCTTTTTAAGCTGTTCGACCGCCGGCGAAAACAAACCTTTTTTGAAATAAACCCAGCCGAGCGTGTCGTAATAACCGGCGACGTTTGAATTTTTGTTGACCGTTTTTTGGGCGAGCTGCAGCGCTTCGTCCAGATTTCCCTGCCCGCCGTCGGCTATTAGCCACGCCAGATTATTCGCCGCAATCGGCGTTTCAGGCGTGATCTCAAGTGCGCGGCGATAATTTTTCTCGGCTTCGGGCGCGTTGTTTCGCGCTTCTTCGAGCATTCCGAGCAAAGTGTAAACGGTCGCCGAAGGTTTCTTTTCAACAGCTTTTTTGTATTGTTCGATCGCGGAATCGGTCTGATTTTTGGCAATCAAAAGCGACGCGTAGGTCGAATACGCGGGCAGATAATTTTCATCCGATTCGATCGCTTTTTTTAGTTCAACTTCGGCTGATTCGGTGTTTTTTTCCGCAATGAAAATATCTGATTTCAGATAATGGAGCGCTGCCGAAACATCTTTTCGATCGGCATTTTTCGCAAGATACTGATCAATTTTTGAGTGTGCCTGCGCAAATTGTTTCTGCCGATTAAAAACACTGATCGAGCCGCTCAGAGCATCGAAATTTTTATCGTCGGTGAGGAGCGCGTTTTCAAAGAGCTTCAAAGATTCGGCATAATTTTTTTCGGCGATGAAAACCCTCGCCAGATTGACCATCGCGCCGGCCGATTTCGGCGATCTTTTCAACACTTCCTGCAAGTCCGCGTTCGATTCCGCCAATTTTCCGAGCTGCAGATTTGCCAGCCCGCGTGCCGAAAGAGCCCGAACACGAAGTTCACCGATTTCCTGCGCCATCGTCGCGGCATCGGGAACAATACCTTTTGTAATCTCAAAAAGCTCGTTCGACAACCGAAACGCATTTTCAGCGTCATTATCGGCAAATGCCGCCTGAATTTTCAAAACGCGTGTTTTCAGATAATTCGGATGATATTTATCCAAATCACCGATAAAAGCACGCGCCTGATCGGTTTGTCCGAGCGCGAGCCGGGCTTCGGTCATAAAGAAAAGCGCATCGCGATGGCTCGGCAGTTTCTTAAGGATCTCTTCCAGATCTTTGATCGCGTCTTCGCCGCGATTGTCCTGCAGATTGAGCCGTGCGCGAAGCAGTAATGCCTGCGCGTCTTTGTCGTTGATCTTCAAGAGCGCTTCGATCTGTTCGCCTACTTTGGCGGTTTCTTTTTGGTCGAGATAAATTTCACCGAGACGGTATCGGGCGCGGACATATTCGGACTTTTCGGTCAGAATTTCGTTAAAAGTTCTGACGGCATCGTCGTCGCGTCCGATTTGCGCGTAGAAATCTCCTAAAGCAACGCGGCTTTCGGGGCTGTTTTCCTGAATTTGCACTAAATCCTGATAGGCACGTTCGGCCTTCTCGAATTGTTTTTCCGCAACGTAATATTCGGCAAAGGCTTCGCGCGCTTCAATATTTTTCGGTTCGACGTCGGTCGCTTTTTTGAATTGTGCTTCGGCTTCCGCCGCGCGATCGGCAAAACCTAAAAATCTGCCGTATTCAACGTAGCCAAGCGAGACGTTCGGATTGACCGAAATACCTTTCTGAATCGCAGTTTCGGCTTCTTTTGCCTTCTCCTGCTTCATAAAATAACGCGCCAGACTAATGTAAGATTCGGTGCGGTTCGGATCAAGCGCAATCGCCTGATTCAAAATATCGAGAACTTCCTTTTCAGTTTTGCCCTGCGCTACAAAAAGCGATGCTCTTAAGATATGAGCTTCAATAAATCCGGCATCTTTCCCAAAAACCTCTTCGAGGATCTTTTCGGTTTCGGCGATCATCGGCGGCTGAACGAGCAGATAATAATTGCCGAGTTTTGTTTTCGCGTCCAGATTGTCAGGCGCGAGTTCGGCGGTTTTCCGCAGTTCTTCGACCGTTTCGTTAAATTGTCCGAGATTCTCAAAAGCGCGTGCCAATCCCCAATGCGCGGCGGCCGAATCTTTATCGATATCGGCGGCGGCGCGAAATTCCATAACGGCTTCCTGAAATTTGCGTTTCTGCAAATATTCTTCGCCGCGGGCAATATGTTTATTTTTGGATCCGCCGCAGGAGGAGGCGAAAAAGACGAGCAAACCGCATAAAGCGATTTGCAGTAGAAATCTGAATTTAAAAAACGGGCACTCTCGTAATATCATTTTCTTCAAAAGACACTTTTCCCGAAAAAATCTGACAAATATGCTTGACCATCGGGCATTGGCGATCAAACTTTTATTCAATTTCCGATAAGGGGCAACTTATCGGAAAATGGCTTCGGAAAAACTTAATTTTCAATTTAACCGATTTACATCGGCATTGAGGAAAAAAGTGTAATCAACTCTAAATTTCAGAAAAACTTACCGTTTCCGCTATTTTTATTGAAACTTTGGCGCAAAAAGTGCATTATTCTCTAAAAACGGAATCAAATACCTACCTTGAAATTTACAGGGACAGTCGAAAGAGTAGCATAGAGTTTGGGATTTACAAAAGGAATTGAGTTGGCAGTTGGCGGTTGGCGGTTGGTGGTCGGCGGTCGGCGGTCGGCAGTTGGCGGTTGGCAGTTGGCAGTTCGCAGTTGGCAGTTGGCAGTTCGCAGTTGGCAGTTGGCAGTTCGCAGTTGGCAGTTCGCAGTTGGCAGTTCGCAGTTCGCAGTTGGCAGTTGGCAGTTGGCAGTTGGCAGTTGGCAGTTGGCAGTTGGCAGTTGGCGGTTGGCGGTCGGCGGTCGGCGGTTG
>JANLTD010000746.1:0-6855 GCA_031362765.1 Acidobacteriota bacterium
TGACACTGCCATTTACTTGGTGTCCAATCAGCACTGGGAAAATGGCAAGTCGATGTTGCTTGTGAAGAGCTATGGCATCCTCATATTCAAGCAGCACATTGTCCGGTTTATCATTTGATTTAAGCGTTTTGATTTGTTCAATGCCGGCTTCTGAAACTAAAGGCACAAATAAACTTTTTAACTGTAATCAGAAAATAGAGGCGAAAAATGTTTTGTCCAAAATGCGGAAGCGAAAATTTAGACACCAGTCGATTCTGTAAAAAATGCGGAAAGAATCTGCCTGACCGTTCGCAGATTCGACAGGTCGCAACTGAGCAATTTTCTTACGCGATGCCGCCAACTATAAATTTGCTCGGGCAGGTTTTGGACGGCAAATATCGGATCGAGGCAAAGCTCGGTTCGGGCGGAATGGGCGATGTTTATCGCGCGACGCGGTTGCTAATCGGCGACACAGTGGCGATCAAAATTCTTCACACGCATCTGGCACGAGACGCGCAGGCAGCCGAAAGATTTCGGCGTGAAGCCGTCACCGCGACGCAGCTTAGACATAAGAATATCGTTGCGCTCTACGATGTCGGTATTTCTACGGCGCATAATGTTCCCTTTATTTTAATGGAATTGGCGGAAGGTTTTTCGCTCCGGCAGATCATTAATCAATACCGCGTTTTGCCACTCGATTTTATCGTTACAGTGACGGCTCAGGTTTGCGCCGCGCTTGACGAAGCGCATCGTTTGGGAATTGTTCACCGCGACATCAAACCGGAAAACATCATCGCCAATCAAACTGCGAACGGCTGGCACGTCAAGGTTTTGGATTTCGGCATCGCCAAACTTTACAACCAAGCCGACAGCGGTTTAACGCAGGACGGCAGCGCGATGGGCACGCCGCAATATATGTCGCCCGAACAATGCCTCGGCGAACCGCTCGACGGGCGCAGCGATCTGTACAGCGTCGGAATTTTGCTTTACGAAATGATGGCGGGAACCGTACCGTTCAAATCGCCGGTCGCATCCGCGATCGCCGTTCATCAGGTTCAAACGCCGCCGATTCCGCCGCGTTCATTAAATCCGAACATCGCTCCGCAGGTCGAGTTAGTTATATTGCGATTGCTCGACAAACGTCGTGAAATGCGCCCGCAAACCGCTTCACAACTTGCCCGGGAAATGATCCAAGCGGCAACAATCGCTTTCAAAGCCGGTCTCACAGATGTTTCGGCGATGCCGATTTCCGCGCCGAATGTCAAACCCGAATTTGATTCCGTCGGCGAAATCGAAATCGAAAAAACGCCGACATCACACCTTCTTTCAAGCGAAATTCTGGTTGGAGATGAATCAAATGAAACAGCATTGGGAGAATCTTCCGATCACATTTCTGAGATCGGGCAATTGCAAAATAAAATAAAATTAGGCAAAAAACGGAAAAATATTTCCAATGCCTCAATTTCTGAAGCAACAGCTCAAAAAGACGAGCCTGAAAACATTCTCGAAGAAAATCCGGAGCAATCCGTGACAGAAATTCTGGAAGTTTCTTCGCCGCACTTTTCCGAAGAAATTTTGGTTGAAGAAGATAAATCGTTGTCGGAAATGTCGGAAGATATTGAAGATGAATATTCCGCAAATAAAACGTCTGATTCAGCCACAACCGCCGTGACCGAAGTTTTTGAAAAACTCCAGTTTGCCGAAAATGATTCGACCGCAGATGTTGTAAAACTATCGAATATTGAAACCGACGTTTTTAATTACAACGAAAAAACCGCCAGCTTTGCCGATCTGTTTGCAGAAGAGACAAAACAAAAACCGACAACCAAAGAAATTGAGAAGATTGAACATTCGTCATTGATTCTCGACGAGAGCGAAAATAATGAAGTTTTTTCGGATATAAGCAATATGTCTTTGGTTTTTGAAGATGCCGAACATATTCTGGACGAACTTTTTCCCGACGAAAAAAAACAGGACAATCAATCTATCGAAATCTCGCAGCCAACTGAAATTTTTGAAATCAGCCGGCCAATTTCAGTCCCGAACGAATCTTTACCGGAATTTGAAAATTCATCTTCAGACGTTTTGGCTAAATTTAAGGCTGAAACCGTTTTTTCAAACGAAGCTCAAGATCAGAAAAGCGAAAATTCTTTTGAAATCGGATCAAACGAATCTGTCAGCGAAAATTTTCTGACCAATCAGATCATTTCTCTCCCGAAGGAATCCGTGTCGCCGACAAAGACACCAATGGTACCGGAAACACAGGCAAAAACTGAAGTTGCACCTGTTTTTTCGCCCGAAATTCAATCAGGGGAAAACAGTAAAAAACCCTTAATTTTCGCCGCCATCGGAATTTTTAGTTTTGTCTTTTTAGCCGGCGCTGCCGTTTTTGGCCTTTGGTTTTTTAGCGGGAACAAACCGACGGCTGAAACCATTTCCAATTCTAAATCCGATAAAAATGTGAACAGTTTGAGCAAAACCGATCAGAACACGCCGCCGGCAGGGATGGCTTATGTCACGGGCGGTGAATTTATGATCGGAAGCGATACGGGCGACGAGTATTCGCGGCCGGCACACAAGGTTTCGGTCAAGCCGTTTTTTATAGATTTAACAGAAGTGACAAACGAAGATTATAAAAAATTCGTTGACGCGGCCAATCAAAAACCGCCGCCGGGTTGGAGTAACAACAACTTTCCCGAAGGTAAGGCAAAATTTCCCGTGACGGGCGTTGACTGGGACGATGCAAGCGCCTATGCAAAATGGGCGGGCAAGCGTCTGCCGACCGAAGAAGAATGGGAATTTGCCGCCCGCGGCACGGACAACCGGATCTATCCGTGGGGAAATGATTGGAAAAAGGAATTTGCGAATGCCGATAAACAAACAAACGGTATGACGGAAGTCGGAAAATTTATGGGAAAGTCGCCATTTGGTTTGTCAGATATGAGCGGCAACGCCTGGGAATGGACGGCAACCGACGCGAAAGCTTACCCAAACGGAAAATCTTTTGTTAGCGAATTGGTTGAACCAAAAATCATTCGCGGAGGTTATTGGGGAAGCGGAAAAGATGTGGCAGCTGCTTACGGCCGGAGAGCTTATGGCGCTCGCGATGAAGCTGCCGGTTATGGGAATACGAGTTTTCGCTGTGTTAAGGATATATAGGGAAATTGATTTTTGAGGGTTAAGTTATGAAACAAATGTTTTGTGTTTGTATAATATTATTGATTTCAACAATGGCTTTCGCCCAAACAGATGATGCAGGTGTAAAAACAACCACCAAAACGACGACCAAAACAACGACAAAAACATCAACAACTAAAAAGAAAACAACAACTCCAAAAACTTCGACAAATTCAAAAAAAACTCCATCGAAAACGACCGTTAAAAAAAAGCCGACGAATAAAAAAACTCCTGCCAAAATAGTTTATGCAAGTTTGACGTTGACGGTCAGCGAACCCGAAAGCGAAATCTTTTTATCGAATGACGAGGGCAATGTTTTTGAAGGTCAGGATTCGGCTTTGACCGATGAAAACGGCGTGTTTGAAATCAACGATGTGCCGGTCGGCAGTTATACGCTGACTGTCCGTAAGAACGGATTTTTTGACGATGAAAGAAGAATTTCGGTGATCGGCGGCCAGGCCAATCCTTTTTCAATAATTTTGCGGCCTTCCGTTGCCTTTCTGTCGGTGAGCACGAATATCGAAGGCACGAGCGTTGAAATCGAAAATGTCGGCGAATATCAAAACGGTGTTGAAAATTTGCTGCTAGCGCCGGGAACTTATCGTGTCAGCGTTTATAAAAAAGGCTACATTTCCGACACAAAAAGCGTTTCGATAAATTCCCCCGGACAAAAAGGAGAACTGTCTTTTGTCTTAAATCCGTTACCCGTTCAGGAACTTCTTTCAACTGCCGCAGACGCTTTGCTCCGCAACGATCCGAACACGGCACTTCGCAACAGCAAAAGAGTCCTTAGCGTCAAGCCCGATAACGCCAAAGCGAATTTGCTTGGCGGACTTGCCTATTTTAAGGGTTCGAATCCTTCGGACGGGGTTTTTCTTTTGAGTCGCGCGATCGGTTACGGCGAAACGGTCTCGCTTCCCGTTCGCATTTTTAATAAAGAAAAAGGTAATTTGCAGCTGATCGCCGGAAACCTGATCTTTGGAAGAAACAGTTTGGAATTCAAGTCGGCAAACCGGCCTGAATTAAATTTTCTAACTTCTCAAACACAGTTTACAGAGCTTTTTGAAAAATTTGACGAATTCGGTATCAAACATATTTCAATCAAAGCAAAAGGCGATTTTAACGGAAAAGCCGACCGGCGCACGGTGCTCATCTATTCGGAACAGGCCGTCGTCAGGGCTTCAAAAAAAGAATTATTATGTCCGAATTGCACGGCAAATTCCTGTCCGTGTCAATTGGAAGAAACGGCGTTGTATGATCTGATAAATCGTTGGCGCAACGGAAATTTTCTGGCTGTTGAACCGGTTTTTGGCTCGGTAATTTCCCCCTCGGATGATTTTGAAACGTTGCAAACAGCAAAATTCTCGTTGAAGCTGCCGGAAAACTGGCAAGTTCTCGTTCGTAACGACAACCAGATATTTGCCGCTCCAAACGGCGGATATCTCAAAGTTCAAACTACATCGAGTTTTCATTACTCACACGGAATAGATGCAGTAATTGCCGATAATCCGAACCAGATAGACTTAAATCAGGCGGTAAAGAATCTTACCCAATCAATAATACTGGGCAATACATATTTAAGATTGGAGAAAACGGTGACGGGCAAACTCCCCTTTGGCGAATGTATGGTTTCGACATTTAAGGGACTCTCGCCTATTTCAAAACGGCAAGAGATCATCAATCTCTACGCGGCGATATCGCCAAATGGTGACATTTTTTACATCACAACCGTTTTTCCGCCCGATGAAAGCGCGGATTATGAAAATGTCTTTCGGCGAATCCTAAATTCGGTGTCCTTCCGCTAAATGTCGGGCGTCCAAAAGTTGCGTCCGCCGTCCGCAACCTTTTTTAATCCTAATTTTGAAAGTTCATTTTCAGCGACTCCCAGGTATGTAAAATGCGGCAGATCCGAAACAACCGTCTGAAACCAGCCGTGCCGCGCCAGAATTTCGCGCACTTTCGGGTTTTCGAATTCCGAAATGTCCAATGCGAGCATCGAAAGATGCTGCGATGTTCCGGGCGGGGCGACCGAATACATAATGGATTTTGAAAGGTCTTTGGCGAAAAACATTCCCTGGTCTTCCAACTTAAAGATCTCAGGCACTTGTTCAAACGGCGCGAGAGCTTTGATCCGACCGGCTTCGGCTTGCGGTAATCTTCCCTTTCCAACCCAATGCGTTAAGCCCGGATTGACACGGCTCGCCCAAAGTTCGACCGTTCCCGTATAAGTTCGCTTCGACGCATCATCGCCGCGCGGCGTAATTGTCAGACTTTTTTGTTTGGCCTCTTCGATCGCGCTGAGAAGAGCGTTCATCGCCGCGGTTTGCAGTTCGACCTTTATTCCGCCGATCTTTTCGCTTGATTTTGAAACGCTTGTTTGATAAGCGGAAACTTCTTCTTCGTTTTTGAAGATCACTGTATTTGGCGAAACAGCATCGCCTTTGGCAACAAACAACGCACCGTACTCTTTCAAAATCTTTTTGCCGACGGCATCGTTCGGCATCTGAAAACCACTCGGCAGATTTCCGGCAAAACCACCGCTTTTGAATTCGCTTTTGGGCAAATCATTCGTCGCGGAGGATTTGTTGTTAGAGGAGTTATTATTGCCTGATTTTTCCTTTTTTGAGCAGGCAAAAGAAAATAGATTTGTGATTAAAAGAAACATTGCGAATAATAACCTGATTTTGTGATTCATTATAATCTCCTGATGTCACCAAGATTATCTCAAATAAGCAGCATATGCCCAACCCCGCTGCCCGCTTTCGGTTTCAACGTATGCAAAATTTGAATACAGATTCTTGAAACTTTCATAATTGCCCGAATATTCAATAATATAAACTCTTTCTCCTTGATAAAGATTGCGGATCTTCGCGGAATTCTGGGTTGGACCGCTTCTCAGAACAAGTTTGCCGTTTGTGCTGTACGCCGCCTGTCCGGCCGGCGGCGGTGCTTTGGCCGGAATTGTTGGCGAATATGTTTTTTCAGTTGATTTTGCGGGCGTTGGTGAATTTGGTTTAAGAACAACGCTCGCTGCTTTTAACAGGTCTCCGTTATCGCTTTTTGACGCGCTCTTTACCTGAAAAGCCCAAAATTTATGTTTCCCGTCGTTTAAGAATCCGTCCATTAAAGCAAAAGCATATTTTCCGTTAGCGATGCCGTCGGGGATCCGGATGCGTTTCATTTCGGGCTTGCCCTCGACCGGCGCGGCTTGAAAATCGAGTTGCTTAAAACTTCCGTCATCTTTGATCGTATCGATCTGGATCAAACGGAGATCATTGATCGGAATGTCTTTGCCGTCCGAGTATAAAATAACATTCGGGTCCGAATCAGCAACCGGTAGTGAATCATCCATTAAGATGCTGTCTTTGCCTGTCAGAGCGTTTGTGAAATCCAGCTTTTTCACTTCATCAATTTTGTCTTTTTCGCGGTTTTGAACAAACATTCCGAGATGGTCGGGCAATACTTCGGCAGTTATTTTTTGCTGACCGATAAAATAAAGTCCACCGCCTGCGGCAATCAATGCAACAACGGCTACCAAACCGATCCAGACAAATTTCAGACTTCTCTTCTGCGGATGAAAATCAGCCGCAGAAGGCATCGGCTGACCATAATTCGCCATCACCGAAGGCATTTGATTTAACGGCACAACCGCTGTTTCGATCGAATTCGCAGGTTGAAAATTTTGATTGGAAAACTGTT
>JANLTD010000748.1:0-8367 GCA_031362765.1 Acidobacteriota bacterium
TTAGTATTCGGACTTGAAATCTGTGCAGACCATGGGGAAAAGCGCATAATCAATATCAACAAAGGTCCGAATCAAATTGATATTGATATTCATCTTGTTCCCTCAGCCGGACAGAAACCAAGAAACTATGCCACTCGGAAGGACGGTTATGTTTTCAATTGTGATGGATGGAATACAGCACCCAAAGGCGGCAGGACGCTTGAAAGGCATCTTGATGGTCCTTCGCCATTTAAAATAGGGATTAAACAAACATCTCCTATTTATCCCCATAGTGCCGCCACCAAACGAAAAACAGATAGTATTCTGGTGGACGATAATGAAGAATGTTTGAAGCCGGAAAAAATCAAAACGCCGAGTGCCGAACTGAGCAATGTGATTTTTGCATACGGTCCGGGAGAGATTCACTTTTATCCGCTTCAGGATTTGCCCAAATAATCCTGGAAGAATTGCCCGGGCGTTCGGCGACCCAAAAATACGGGAAAACAGGCGAACTCAGCATCAATCGAAAAGACGCATTTGAGTTTTGATGATGAAAATATCGGAAACGAGTATCAGTAGATCCAATTTTGGATTTTAGATTTTGGATGCGCGGATTCTAAAACAACTCGAAGCCTCCGGTTTTCGCGCAGGACTTATTCAAAGTAGCCAAAGGTGAAGAATTGGTTATCAGCTAACAGTAAAGCAAGTGAGCAAAAGTAAAGCGGTATTTTGAGCGCGTTCAGAGTAACGGCTTCAGTCGTGCGGTCGCCGCGCTTCGCGGGCGACTTCACGCATAAATGCGTTACTCTGAACACGCAGCCAAAATCAGATACTACTTTTGCTCACCTGCTTTACTGATCGCTGATAATTTCAAATAAAATAGCGCGATTGTTTTTTATTTTCGCCTACTTTGAATAAGCCCTGGGTTTTCGCCTAAATTCAGAGTTTGGCTTGACAAAAAATCCGACATCCGACATCCGACATCCCAAATTAGGATCTACTGAGTATAAGTTGGCGGCTCAAAAAGTTGCCTAAAGTTAAATAAAAGATATAATTATGAGGTTATCAATTTTTTAGAGGCATGTTTTTTTTGGTTTATGCCAAATCTTTTAACCTCAGCAACATTGGCCGCATTGCTCAAAACCTTTTCTTCCAACGAAGAAGAAGCGGCGCTCGCCTACACAAAACTGCGCGAAAAACTGGTCAGATATTTTACTTTGAAAGGCATTAACGAAGCCGATGACGCGGCCGACACGACGATTGACCGGGTTGCCTCGAAACTAGATCAGAAAATAGAAATTGAAGACCTGACCAGATACGCTTTCGGTGTCGCCAAGAATGTTTTTCTCGAAAGACTTCGCGCTTCGCAGATCGAAAACCGGGCGACGGCAAAGTTTTATGAAAAATCCGCCAAAAATGACGGCGCGGTTGAAACAAGTTATCTCGAACCGCTTCGAAAATGTTTCGACGGTTTGTATGACGATGAGCAGAAATTGCTTTTTAGCTACTTTGAAGATTTGCCGTCTGACCAACTTTTTGAACATCGTCAAAAGTTGGCCGAACGCCAAGGCGTTTCTTTAAATACGCTGAGAAATAGAGTTTCCCGCATTCGCAAGCGTTTGGAAGATTGCGTTGGTAAAAAGAAATAAAATTTTTTTGCGCTTTTTGTGATTTTGGGCGCAAAAACGACACTTATGAATAGAGGTCTTTATGAATCCTGACAATAATGAACAACTAAGAGCATATTTTCTCGGCAAATTGTCCGAAGCTGAGGCGGAAGATCTCGAAATGGAATGCGCCGCCGCCGCGGAATTGACCGAAGAAGCAGAAATGGTCGAAAGAGAATTGGCGGACGATTATCTGCGCGGAGATCTTTCTTCGGCGGATGCCGCGTTGTTTGAAACAAATTACCTGATCACCGAAGCGCGGCGCAAAAGGCTGGCGATTGCGAGAGGTTTGTGGACGATTGCCGGTGAATCGCAAACAGCGGCGGCGGTGGTTTCGCCCGATTCATTTTGGCAAACGATTTTCGGCAAACGCCATCGGTTTCAACTTGTCTCGGTTTGTTTGTTGTTACTGCTGATCGGCGGCGCGATATTTTGGTATTTATCAACATTAAACGTTAGTAGAAATGATGTTGCCGAAGTAAAGGATGTAAATTACACGCCGCAGATCGAAAATCCGACTGTTAAGACTTTAGATGCGAGTGATCAAAATTTGAAGGTCAGTCCGGCCAATTCAGACGCCAAAAACAAAGAAACCAATAAAAATTCAGCTTTGCCGCAAAAAGATCCTTCTGAAGTAAAACCTGATCCGATTCCGAAAAATGTCAAACAAAATATGCCGGGTTTAGCCGTTTTTGCGCTCTTTCCGGAAAATTTGCGGGACACCGGCGAGCAATTCATTACGATCGCGCCGAACGTGAAAAATGTCAAGTTATTGTTGAATTCGCCCGGCGAAACGACTAAATATCAATCGTATCGAGCCGTTATCAAAACTGCTGACGGCGCCGATATTTTTACTTCGCCGAACATAAAAACACTTAGTTTGACAATTTCTGCGGAAAAGCTCGAAAACCGGACCTATATTATTTGTCTCGAAGGGCAAAACGCGCAGCGTGTCTTTGAAGCGGTCACGGAATATACTTTCCGCGTTCGCCGCTAACGCCTAATGGGATTAAATGAGTTGAGAATAAGAAAAAAATTAAAGGCGGATGAACGCGGATTTGACGGATTTGCTGAACATATTTATCAATCCGCCAGTAGTCTGTAAATTAAGTTTTTTTATTATCAAAGCAGAGTACGCAGAGTTTTTAATAAAAATCTAAGTAACCAGGGTTTTATCAAAATAAATCTCTGCGTCCTCAGCGAACTCTGCGTTGACAGAAATCTTAACAAACATAATTTACAGAGTAATGGAATTTTCTGAAAATAACCCGCCGATTTTCCGCTCAAGACTCAGGTTAACTTAATGCCATTGCGCTAACGCCCTTCGCCGTTGATCGTGAATCCCGACCAATAGCGCGGGTTGCTGAATCGCGGAATTTGGCGCAGTTCGTTTTTGGCAATGCGGAGCGCGGCCGACGGCGTTTGATTTTCTTTGAGCATTGCGCGGTAAAATCTTTTCATCAATTCGGCGGTTGCCGCGTCTTCGACCTTCCATAAACTCGACACCACGCCCGACGCGCCGGCATACATAAATCCGCTTGTCAGCCCGACAATTCCTTCGCCGTCGGTTTCCTTGCCGAGACCTGTCTGACATGCGCTTAAAACCACCAGATCAGCGTTCAAACGCATCGAATACAGATCAATCATTCGCAAAAAACCGTTTTGCGGAGCGCGGTTTTCGTCGTAGAGCGAAAGCACGAGACCTGATAATTCGGGGTTTTGCAGATTTAAAAATCCGTGTGTCGCGAAATGCAGAATTTGGTATGAATTAAAATCTCCGCGCAGAAATTTCTGCCGCGAAGCGTTTGCGCCCAACGCCAGAAAGGTCTGCTGCGGCGCAAATTTACCGATCTCACGCGCTTCGGCGCCGCTAAACGGCAGACGCGCCAGCCGCTCGATCTCAAAATCACGCAGAGCGAGGGTTAAATTTCCGGACATTTCGGTTGAATTTTGCAGAACTTTCGGCTTTGTCGTTTTGTTCAAAGCAAAACGCTCGTCGTCGCCCTGAAAGTTCGGATCGGCAAAAACAGCCAACTTCTTGTCAGGCGATTTTTGGCGGTTAGCCTTGTTTTCAGAGAGAAAAACCAAGGTCGAAAATGACGGCGCATTGATGGTCGCGGCTTCTGAGACGAGCGGCTGGTAAACGCTATCAGGTGTCGTCGTGAGCGCGGCGAAAGGAATAAGCTGCAAATCACCGTCGGCGATCACGATGATTCGTTTGATATTTTGAAGTTCCCGGGCAAAAGGCTCTAAAACCATCCGGCTCAGATTCCGGGATGTTTCGATGATCGCTTTATCATTCTTTGCCCGGCGGTCGGTCAGCGCGCGATAAAATTCGCGGGCTGATTGATTAATGAGGTCTTTTGACGAAAGTTTAAAGAGTTTGAACGCGCCTTTGCGAATTACCCAGACGTAACTTTGTTTTTCGCCGAGCGCGAATTCCAAAATTGCGGTGTCTTCATCAATTAGTTTTTCGGCATCCGCAAGCGTAAAATTGCGTGGCTGATTGATCGCCGAAAATTTTGGATTTTTCTGCTGCACCTGTTCTTGTAAGATCTGATAGTCATCAAGATTTTTATGCAGATCGGCTTCCGCCTCTTTTTGCAGAACCGTGTTTTTGGCTTTGACGGCATCGGCGCGTTTGAGTTCGGCAGCGGCAATTGCTTCGAGCAAAAGCTGTTCTTGCGCAAAAAAGTCCGGCGGTGCGATCTCGCTCAGATTCAAACCGCTTTCGATAAAATTCTCCAACAAACTGCGCGCCCGGATCTTTTCGTGTTTTTGCCACGCTTGCTCCAGCAAACCGGCATCTCCGGTTTTTTCCTGAAGTTTGATGAGCAATTCGATTTCCAATTCGTAATATTCTTTCAAAATCGCAAGATACGAGGTTCGCTGATTTTTTCCCAAAAGCTGGGCACGGATAATCTCGGAATTATTGATCGCCTGTTCGATATTTTGGTACGCCGTTTCGATATTTCCGGTGTGATTTTCAAGTCGCGCGAGATTATAGAGCGATTCAGCTTCGGCATAACGGTCTTTGTTCTGACGGTTGACTTCGACCGCTTCGGTGAAATTTTTTCGCGCCGCCTCAATCTGTCCGAGCGCGAAATAACTTTTTCCGAGAGTGTTCAGCGCAAATTGTCTTTTGACCGGATCAACTTCTCGATAATAGGCAACGCCTTTTATTGCATATTCCAGCGCGGCTTGAAAATTTTTGGTTTCATAGTTGATGACACTCAGGCGCACAAGAATATAGCCGGAATACAAAGGCCGTCTTATCTGTTCGGTAATGGTCAAGGCTTCCTGCAAGGCTTGTTCGGCTTCAACGTATTTCTTTTGTGTCGTCAGTATTCCGCCAATATTGCTTTTGATAAAGGCATATCTGATCCGGCTCAGATGATCTTTGACCAATGCCAGACGTTCGAGCGCGGTTTGATTATATTTCAGAGCATTTTCCGCATTGCCTGAATTGCTGTAAAGCGAGGCGAGATTCGTATAGATCCGATAATCGGTCAACGGGTCGGTATCGGAGGCAATTCGCAGCGCTTCGCGGCACGCATCAAAGCCTTTTTGAAAACTTCCGGTGTCATTATAAAGACGGCATAAAAAAGAAAGTGCCAGTGCTTGGTCCGATTGGCTGTTAAATTTTTTGTCTATAAGAATCGCTTCTTCAAAATTCTTAAGACTTCTTTCCACATAAAAAGAACGCGGAACTTCCGGGTTGTCGTAATCGCGCATTTCATCGGCAAAATGTGTCAGACAGATCGCTCTGCCCGCTTCATCGTCAATTTTTGACCAGATTTCCAAAGCCCTTTCATAAAATTCGAGGGCGATAGCTTTATATCCAAATTCGCTGCCGTTAATGTATGCAAGATGAAAAAGCGTGTTGGCCGTGCCTTGCAGATCATTGGTTTTTTCAAACAGCGCGAGGGCTTTACTGAGTTTTTCGATCGCGATCGCGGATTTTTCGAGCCGGTTTTCCGCGCCGAATAAAACTTCGCGCGCTTCGCCTGAAAGTTTCATAGCTTCGGCGCGTGTCAGATCGGGTTCGCTTGCCGCGCGTTCGTCTTTGAGCAAGATCGTGTAGTTGGCGCTGATTTCTCCCGGCCGGCGCGAACTTAGCTCGACACGGTATTCGCCGGAAATTTCGGCAACAAAGACCAAAATATCGCGTCCCGAAAATCCGCCCGGCGCATTTGAAACCGATATTTTTTCTCCGTTCGGCGCAAAAGCCGCCAAACCGATGTCAACGCCTTTTCGTTCGCAAATAATTTCGACAATTTCTTTTTCTCGTGCGGTGACCGAATAAAAATGATGTTCGCCCGTTTTGAAATCACGCGAAATCGGTGCATTTAAGATCAGCGGCGCGGCTTCTTGGGAATCAAGCCCGAAAGCGATTCCACAAAAAAATGCTAAAAAGAAAATTGTAAAAATAATGATTTCCGGTTTTTGACGCATATTTACACACATTTGCCTGACACGTGATCGGATAATTTTATTGTTGGTGAACAGTTTTTAATAATAGCAATATTTTCTCAACTTCAAAATCAATCAGGACTTAATTCGTTATGTATAAGAGCATAATTGGCAGAAAAGTTGATGCTTGATTAGAAAATTCCGGCGGCGAAAAACTACCGATCAAGGGTTTTTGTGAAGAATTTCCCGAACGCTGTTTGACAATAAAAAAGTCTGTGCGATATTCTTATCATTCGTTTTATAACGGGGGTTTGTTATTTGAAGGCATAAATTGAAAGTATTTTCTTGTAGTTAGTAGAGAGTATTTGATCACAAACCACTTTTGTGGTCGGTTCGTCTAGGGGTCTAGGACACCGCCCTTTCACGGCGGCGACACGGGTTCAAATCCCGTACCGACTACCATCTTTTTTTAGATAATTCGCATCTATCAACTAATACCAATTCGCTTTCATCAGAAGCGAATTTTTTATTTTATAGGGGAGAAATGCTGAAAAAGTTATTATTTACAATCGTTTGCGCGCTGTCGGCAGCCGTCTTTACGCAAGCGCAAACGACGCCGGCGGGCACCGATACGGTGATGATTCTGCCGTTTGAAAACACTTCCGGCAAAGCGGAATTTAATTGGGTTGGCGAAAGTTTTGCCGATTCGTTGTCTGATTTGTTGAAAGTTCCGAGTCTGAATGTCGTTTCAAACGACGAACGCAAAATTATTCAGCAGCGTCTGCGCGTGCCTTTGACGATTTTGCCGAGTCTTGCGACTTCGCTGAAACTGGCGCGTGAAGGAAAAGCGACGCTTTTGATCGCCGGGAAATACAATATTATTCCGGCGCAGGGCGAAACGGCGGCAACCATCAGCGTGACGGCGAAAATTATCCGCGTCAATGAAGGCAGATTTTTGAGTGAGGATTTTGCTGACGGAAAACGACGGATCGATGTCGTCATTAACGACGCGCTGCTGAATTTGCAAACCGTGCAGGGACAGATGGCTTATCAGATCTTGTATCAGCGCGATAAAAATCGTTTGCCTTTTTCGCAGAGTCAATTTATCGAAGCGGCAAACAAAGTTCCGGCGCGGGCTTTTGAAGCCTATATCAAGGGTTTGCTTTCATCTGAAACAGATCTGCAAACGCGGGAAAATTATTTGAAGAACGCTCTGCGAATTTACGCAGAAGAAAAATCAAATGCAACTTATGCGGATGCCGCGCTCGAACTCGGACATCTTTTTCTGAATCAGCGCAAGTTTGCGGAAGCAATTGATTATTTTTCGCGTGTGCCGGCGGAATCGCCGTTTTATCCTGAAGCCGCGTTTTATACGGGTTTGATTCATTGGCAGCAGCAGAATTACGAACAGGCTTTGGGTGTTTTGCGGCCGCTTGCCGAAGATTTGAAACTGACGAGTGTTTATAACACGATCGGCGCCATTGCTGTTCAGGCTGCGCGCGCCGAGAAGAAAAACAAGTCAAAATCCGCCGCGCTTTTGAGTGAAGGCATCGAACTTTTGAAAAAGGCTTCAGATTCTGCCCCCGAAGAGCCGAATGTAAGGTTTAATTATAGTTTCGCGCTTTTTTTGAATTTGAATTACGCTGAAGCCGCCGAACAGTTGCGGCCGGTGTTAGCAACTAATCCGAAGGACGGTGAAAGCTATTTTCTATTGGCGAAGACTCTGGAATTGCTGAAAGACGCTTCCGCCGCCGATTTTGACAATCAGGCGCGAAGATTCTTGACTGAGGCCGACCGTTACGCAAAACTGCAAACTGAATGGTCGCGCTCGCGAACGACCGAACTGATCGGTTTGCGGATCGTTCAGCCGCCGCGTAAAGATTTTGTTGGAGTGATCTTGCTTAAAAATCAAAACAGAGTTGTGCAAACGCCTGTTAACGAAACCGAAGCAATGCTCATCCAAGCAAGACAGCTTTACAAAGACGGCCGCGATGATGATTCAATGGCGGTTTTGCGGCGCGTTCTGGTCAGCGAACCGATGAGCGCCGAAAGCTATTATCTGCTTGGAATGATTCATCTCAGACGCGGCGATCTGGACCAGGCGGTCAGCAGTTTGAAAACCGCGCTTTTTTGGGATAACCGCTTGGTTGACGCATATATCGCACTGACGAAGATCTATATGCAGAAAGGCGATTGTCTGCAAGCGCAAAATTATTATCGCTCAGTTGCTGAAATTGACAGCGAAAATCAAGAGGTTCAGGGCTTGCAAAGACTGGTTGAAAGATGTTCTACCAAATAGTGTAACTTT
>JANLTD010000458.1:0-1968 GCA_031362765.1 Acidobacteriota bacterium
TTTCGCTCCAGTAATTGCCGGCCCGGTCGTAGCTGCAAACTCTGGTAAATTTAGCAATCTCCGGCTGCACTGAGACCCAATCCAAAACACCGCCGCCGAGTCCGGCATCCATAATGACGGTCGGCGAGCCGGTCCCCGTACAATTTATGTGTAATCGGTAGCCGCCCATCTCAACCATTTTACCGGGCGCCGGATATTTACCGTCGTCAATTTTGGTCGCTATAAATTGAAAAGCCAGCCCCGTAATTAACAAAACAATTATCAATCCGGTAATTCCGATCAGAATTCGTTTCGTCCATCGCCGAACAAAGCTTCGCTTGTTTGAATTAACAGGTTGCGGATTTGTTTCAGATTTATTCATAGCGTTTGACCCCTATGGAACATATAAATTTATAACGGTAAAAAAACTTAATCGTTTAGTAGCTGCTCTCAAGACCGCGTTGTCCGGCGGTCACAGACCGAGCCTCTAAACTATCGTTATCAGTTATTTTTTGCATGTTCCTAAAGCGGCTTGGCAGCAGCTCTTGAACTTTGCAGAAGCCACGCTAAATAGCCGGCCGCAACAACGTCGTAAGTCAGGCAGAACATTGGCCACCAGACCGGAACTCCCGGGTTTGATATTAAAGAAGCGTGAAAAAAATCGAAGATGCCGTGCGCGAACAAAGCTGCGGCCACGATCCATAGATTTCGTCTGAAACCAAGAACTGCCGCGACCAGAAACACCAAAATAAAGACAGATTCAACGGCAAGCGCCTGACCCGAGCCGCCCATCACCGCAAATAAGCCATAAATTAAAGCAATGACAATCATCACCGTGGGATAAAAGGCGCGATCCCGGTCAAACTTCACAATGGTTGCAAAGATCGAAATCGCCAAAGCTAAAATAACCCCAACAAGGTATTCCATATTTATTCGTTTTTCCAAATTAGTCTCGGTGCAACAAAAATGAACGGGAGAATGATCAAAATAACCAAGGCTACATAGACATTGATCAAGGCGACGATACAAGCCGCTCCATAAAGAATGAACCCCCGGCAGCCGACTTTCCACTGCTGCCACCGCTCTTCACGCGAAACCACTTCAGACCTAAGATCACTTTATTGCCAAAAGTTTTTGTCTGAAACGTCTCGGCGGTTAGATCATTCTGGAAATCGGTCAATATTTATTTCCATAAAAAGCGTTTCGCCGTAAGGATTGTGATAATACGCCGGAATTTCGCGAAAGCCGCAGGATTCATTTAGTTTGACGGCATTTCCCATTTTCGGCGGAAAGGTGTCGAGGCGGATCTTTTGATAACCGATCAAACGCGCTTCGGCGATGAGCTTTTCAATCAGCGCAATGCCGATTCTTTGCCCGCGAAATTCGTCTTTTACAAATAGTCTTTTCATCTCGCAGATGCCCGGTTCGAGCTTTCGCAAAGCGATGCAGCCCGCTAAATTTTCATTAACAAAAGCCAGAAACAAACGGCCTTCGGGCGCGGCGTATTTGCCCGGAAGATCGGCAACCTCTTCGTCAAAGTTCTGAAAACAGAGGTTCATTCCGAACCACGTTTCATATTCACGAAAAAGATTACGCACCTGTTCGATTTGTTCGTCGGTTTTGGTTTGCAGAATTTCAATCATTTTTATGATCGCGAATAATGCCTCGGCTAAAAGTTAAATTTGCCTGCGAAACATACGAAAAAAACGAAAAAGTAAAATAAACACAGATTTTTTCGTACCTTTCGAATGTGCGCTGAGGCAAAAAATCTTTCTGTAACTTTTTATTGAGGCAATACGATCGCGAAGCTACACAAACGAAACACGCAGAAACACGAAAAACTTCGTAGGTCATTTTACGAATCCGAGTTTAGAGAGTTTTTCGATCGTAATATTTTCGCCGCTTTCCGCTTTGCCGTAAAGCATAATTCGTTCGACATATTTGGCGATCACGTCAGCTTCGAGATTGACCTCGACGCCCGCCTTGAGG
>JANLTD010000826.1:0-3519 GCA_031362765.1 Acidobacteriota bacterium
GGCTTTATGTTTTTTGAAGTCAAGCTTTACGCCGATGTTATTTTGCAGATCTTTTTTATCATCACCAATATTTATGGTTGGTGGATGTGGCTTTACGGCAGTGCCGAAAAACGCGAACTGCCGATTTCACGGATCAATCTGCGGCAATTGATCTTCTTCTCTTTTTTGGCGATCCTGATCACGATCGGACACGGTTATTTACTGTATAGTTTGACCGATGCGAGCTTTCCGTTCACTGATTCGATCGTTTTGGTTTTCAGCATCATCGCGCAGTTTTTGCTAATGAAACGCAAGCTCGAAAGCTGGTATTTCTGGATTCTGGTTGACGCGGTCGCTTTTCCGCTTTACGCCGCCAAAGAGCTTTATCTGACCTCGACAATCTATTTTGTATTTTTGATTCTAGCGGTTTGGGGATTGCTGAATTGGTTGAAAATTTGGCGCACCGAACAATCTGAGGCAGAGATCCGCGCTTAAGTAAAAGCGCAAATATCTTTCAATCGTAATACGTCAGTGAAGAGTTACAGAAAGATTTTCTGCCTGCGCGCACACACGAAAAAAACGAAAAAAGAATTTATTTGGCCGATTTTCGTATCTTTCGTATGTTTCGTAGGCAAGCCAAACTCTTTACTGACGCATTACTTTCAATCTATGAAAAGATTCCGGAACGGACTGATCGTCGGCAAATTTTCGCCGCTTCATAAAGGGCACGAATTGATCATCAATCGTGCGCTTGAAGAATGCGAAACTCTTTATATATTCAGCTATTACACGCCCGAATTTGCAGGTTGCGAAGCGCATCGGCGCGAGCATTGGCTGAAGTCACTTTTTCCCGCCGCCAAAATATTTGTGATTGACGACGCATTTGTTCAGAAGCGTTTCAACATCTTGCTCCCGGCCAATTCCGCCGACGATTTGGAAGAAAGGCGATTTGTCGGTTTTTTGTGGCTGAATCTTGTTAATGAGCCGCTTGACGCGGTTTTTACAAGCGAAAACTATGGGACCGGCTACGCAGCGGAAATGAGCCGATATTTTGCAGCTCACACCAATTTCCCCACTGTCACGCATATTTCGGTTGATTTAGGGCGCGTCCGAATTCCGATTTCCGGCACGCGATTGCGCGAGGATGTGCATAATCTCAAACATTTTCTTTCCCCGGTCGTGTATGCTTCATTCGTCGAACGAATCTGTTTTCTCGGCGGTGAATCGAGCGGTAAAAGCACGCTTACCGAACATCTCGCCAAAGAATTCAACACCAAATTCGTCGCCGAATACGGACGCACATTGTCGGAAGAAAAAAACAATATCCTTATTTTCGAAGATCTGTTGAGAATCGCCAAAACGCACGTCGCCGACGAAGAAAGACTCGCATCGGAAGCCGACCGTTATTTATTTATCGATACCACACCGCTGACGACCCTGCTTTACAGCCGCCATCTTTTCGGCAAAGCCGACCCCGAACTCGTCTGGCTTTCACGCCGCCGCTACGACCGGACATTTTTGTGTGCACCCGATTTTCCTTTTGTGCAGGACGGTTCGCGCGAAGACGGCGGCTTTCGCGAACGACAACACGAATGGTATCTCAAAACTCTCGCAAGCCTGCAAATTCCCTACATACTTCTCGAAGGCGATCTGCAAACCCGCACCGAACGCGTAAAAGCCATTCTGGCTGATCGTTAAACCCGGATTGCACATTACAAACAAAAGTCCAACAAACGCGGAACTCGCTTTATTGATTCACGCCACAATTCAACAAAGTGCGTTCTGCGTTGGTTGGACTTCTAAGGATAAAGTAACGGTACTTTCTCGATCGCGTAATCCGGAATAAAACTATTTTCTTTTGATTTGACTTTCGACTAGACTTTTTCGTTGAAAGTGCAAAAATAGCTTCAATGCTAATCTGTTTTTAAGAATTATTTGATTGATGTCAATATTAATTGCCGAAGACAACAAGGCGCAACGCCAATATTTGAGTGAACTGCTGGCGCACGAATTTTCCGCCCACGCGCCGATAATTGAAGCGTCTGATGGCGAAAACGCGCTTCAATTGGCAATTGAACATCGTCCGTTGCTTTGTATTCTCGATATTCAGATGCCGCAACTTTCGGGCGTAAAAACCGCGAAAATGATTTGGCGCGAATTGCCTCTGACACGGATCATTTTCTGGACCCAATTTCCGCACGAGATCTATATTAACGAAATCCGCAAAATCGTTCGTTCGATCAAGCCGCAGCCGACTTACGGTTTCGTTCACAAAAACAATCCCGAATCGAGATTTCTGCGTTTTGTGGCCGCAGTTTTGAAAGACGGCGCGGATATGATTGATCCGGCATTTAAGGATTCTTTTCAACGTCCGCTATTAACCGAGTTCGAAGCCGAAGCCTTGCGTTATCTTGCGCTCGGACTTTCAAATTGGGCGATCGCCCGAAAATGCAGTTTGAGTTTGCGCGGCGTTGAAAGCCGTCTGGCGACGCTTTACGATAAACTTTTGACCGACAGTTCAAGCGGAACGATTAATGAATCTTATGACAAGCTCGCCTACAACCCGCGTACCCGCGCCTTTTGCGCAGCCTTGAAACGCGGTCTGATCAATGCTGACGAACTCGAAAAAACCGAAGCCGATATGGAAGAATGGCTGAGACGCGACCGCCTTCGGTTCCGGGAACAAGATCCAACCCCAAATAACAAAGGATGAAAGTAATTCATACAATTTTCGGCTGTAAATTTAATTTGCGGGTTTCACCTTTAAACATTTTTCGCATTTTCCGGGTTTTCTTTTCGATCATCTGTTTTTTGCTGCTGATCTCGATTGCCGATTCACAGGAAGTTCAACAACCGCAAAACTTTCATCAATGGGGAGCAGTCACGCTTTTTAACGGTTTGCCGTCGGAAAATGTCCGGGCGATTGCGCAAACTCCCGACGGTATTTTATGGTTCGGAACACAAAACGGTCTGGCACGTTTCGACGGGCGGCGCGTCGAGAATGTTATCTTGGAAGGATTGCCGTCAGTCCGGATCCTCGCACTTCAAACCGGTCTGGACGGGACGCTTTGGATTGGCACGGAAACCGGTGCCGGAAGATTTGCGAACAATAAATTCGCGCCCGTAAATGAAACACTCGGCAAACCGATCTTAGCGATGTTAACCGGTGAAAAAAGTATTTTGGTCAGTCCTGATACGATTTTCAGTTTTCTGAATAAGCCCGACAATTCGCTTGAAACCATCGAATCTGCCGCGCTTAATGTGCAATTTACAGATGTCGTCCGTGCGTTTGACGGAAGACTTTTTTTCGGCTCGCGCGGACACGGCATCCTGGTCGAAGAAAATAATGAGTTGATTGAAGTGCCAAGCCGACCGCGCCCGTTTTTCGTCAACGCGCTGCACCGCGACAAAAACGCGAATTTATGGTTTGGCGCAAAAGCCGATGAAACCTCAAGCGGACTTCTTTTTGCAACGGATGTTTCGCGCCCCGAACGCATCGGCGAGAACGTCGGCGAGGTGACGGCAATCACCGAAAATGAA
>JANLTD010000848.1:0-4644 GCA_031362765.1 Acidobacteriota bacterium
CACCGTCTCGCTGAACTGGAACGAGCAGCCGGAAGTCAAAAAATTACGCGCCTTTTCGGATGTCAATCGGCTGTGGCGTGATGATGTGAAAATTCAGTTCGGGCGGTGTGATGCGTTCGAGATTTCTCGCATCGGCGAAAAACTCGAAAACTTCCGCGCACGGTCGTTCGATGATTTGTTCGCGCTCTAAAATATGTTCTGCCATAGCTGGATTTTGGATTTTGGATTTTGGATTTGGGATTTAATTTTTGTATCGGACATCGCAAATTGTAAGTTAAATCTTATAACATCGCACCGAAAAAATGCGCGTAACATTTATGAAAAAACTATTGTCATTAAATTAGAATTTCTAAAACCCCGTGAAAAGCGGTTTGCCGAGTAAGGCTTGGACGAAAACTGCCGTAAAAACTGTAAAATAAATGAGCGCAAAAACAAATGTTGCAAAGATCGCCGATTTTACTTTGTATTTTTCGAGCGTGTAAGCGAAAAACGGCACGGCTTGAAAGGCGTGCATTCCGATAAAATGCGCAACCCGCAAATCGCCGCCGTTGGTTGACCAATTAACGACCGGCAAACCCGCGCCGCCGTCCGCTACGCCGACCGCGTGACCGGTTTGCGCCGACATATAGCCGCCTTCGAAACTCGATACCAGAAACAGGATCAAGCCGAGCCGCATTCCCCAAACAATCGCTTTCGGCAAATCAATTTCGGCCTTCAGATACAGATAAAGCAAATACGCGGCGAGTATTGTGTTGAATACGATTGACAAGCCCATCACGGCGAAAAGTATTCCATCCAAAGGGGTTTTGATGTTGAAATGCGATGTCGTGCCGCGCACCGCCTGCATCACGACGATGAACATTTCAACAAAAAAGACAAAGATCATTCCCCACGAAATAAAGCGCGCCGGTTTTGCGGCATCTTTCAAAAAGTTCAGATAGATCGCCACCGTCCAGACAAAGATCGTGATCGAAACAAAGAACTTCATCGGTTTGATCCACCGATTGATACCTAAGATCTCGGTCGGATCGAACGGCGAAAGAACCGCTAAAATTACAAAACACACCAGAGAAACTGCGCCGGCAATCATCAACGGGCGTTGCTTTTCAAATAATTCCCTAATCATTTTTCACCTCTTTCGCTAAAAAATACCGCAAAATACTATAAAGCAAAAAGCCGATCGGACCGAGCAGAAACGTCAGAACCAGACACGGAATCACGAGCAAGTGCGAAATGCCTCTCTCTTGCGCGTCTTTGACTTCCCAACTGCCGACGAACAGATCGAACGCGAGATAATGGATCCAACCTGCGAGAACCGCCCATTCGTTGGTAAAAAGTTTCATTACTCCGGCCAGTGAACCGAAACCGCCTTCCGCCGCGCCAAAAAACAACACGATCAAAATAAGGTAGGCGACCGATAAAAGAAGCGGAATCGCGCCCGACAGAACGATTTTGCGCGTCAAAACAAAGCGCGGCGCAACCGCTAAAATTATCCAACCAAGCATTGCAATCAAATTTGCAATCGAAAAAATTTGTTCTGCTTTCATATTTTATTTCAAATCCTCTCCAAGTTTTTCTGCGTTCTCGAGCCATTTTTTTAGCTGTTCGGGCTTTAACATTTTCACCGAACCGATCGTCGTTACTCTGACAGGTTTTATCCCGCAAAATTGGAGCGTTGCCCGCTTCATCGCTTTTTGTCCGGCATTGCCGTAAGAAAGAAAATTAAACCAGGCAGGCGCATCCATCGTGATGATCAAACGCGCCGATCTGCCGGTCAAAAACTTGTCCCAAAGCGATGAGTTTTGACGATACTTAAAGCCAAAACCGGGCAGCAGCACGCGGTCAAGAAAACCTTTCAAAAGCGCGGGCATCGTTGCCCACCACGTCGGATAAACAAAAACGATATGTTCCGCCCATTTGATAAGTTCCTGCGCGCGAACCAGATCCGGCTCAAGTTCCTGAATCTCTTGATATCCGAGATGCAGGATCGGATCGAATTTCAGCTCCGAAACAAAAATTTCTTCAACTTCGGCGCCTGATCTGACCGCGCCTTTTTTATAACTTTCCGCTAACGCACCGCAAAAAGTTTCTTTATTCGGATGACCTAAAATTATCAGGACTTTCTTCGACATAATTTTCCTCACTCTTAGTATTGACTTAACACTGTTAAGTCTGTGCTAAATTTTTTTTAGGCTTTAATGCCTCTGATTAAAGTTTCAATAACACTGTCAATCAATCTTTCACGTTCGACAAACGGAAACCCGCCGTGTTGTATCAACAACGAAGTTATGCCGTGAATGCCTGCCCAAAGTGTTTGGCTGATAAGCTCTACATCATCATTTTTCAATAGTTTAGAGGAAACACATTCGGCAACGACAACGCGCATCGTGTCGAAAGCAACTTTCCCGTTTGTCTCTTCAAAGTCTTTTTCGGGATCAACCGGCAAGGGCACAATAAAGACAATTTCGTATTGGCTCGGATGCTGCAAACCAAAGTGGACATATTCTCGCAAACCGCTTCTGAGTTTTTCGAGCGGATTATCGGAAAGTTGTTGGATCGCCTTAATATTTTGTGCCAGGCGCGCGAAGGTTTGCTCGCAGATCTGGTGAACCAAATCGGTTTTGTCTTTAAAGTATAGATAGATCGTGGTCGCTGAATAGCCGATTTTATCAGCGATCTTACGCATCGAAACATTGGCGTAACCTTCCGCGACAAACATCTCGCGCGCGGCGTCCATTATTTCCTGCCGCAGATTTTCTTTGTCGCTGTCTTGTCTGTTTCGGCTGACCATAAAATATAACGTAACAGTGTTAAGTTATATTGTCAAGCGAAGAAGTCTTGCCCGCGAAATACACGAAACAAACGAAAATAAAGAAAAATCAAACAAAAGTTTTTTCTGATTTTTTTCGTGCTTTTCGTTTATTTCGTGGGCAAATTCTTATTTCTTACTTTTCAGATATTTTTTGGGAATCGGATTTTCGGGCGTTTCGCCTTGCCAGAAAATCGTCATGACCCACCAACGGGTTCCGTCGTTCAGAAGCTGAAAACTATTGATCCCGCGCATAAACGGCTTTTTGTCTGAGAGACTGCGAAAAGATTCGTAGGTCGAAAAAACGTGCGCGATGTTGCCGTAGATCTCGACGCGCCGCGCTTTTTCTCGTTCGTAAAAACCGTCTTTGGCAAAAACCGGTTCGACACGTTTGATGTAATCTTCGGGCGAAAGCGCGCGCGCACTCGTGATGCCTGTCTCCTGATTTTTGCCTGTTGGGATCATTCGCGCGTCTTTATAAAAAAGCGTCCGAAACCGATCCCAATCGCGCGGTTTGCCCGCATCGCCGGATATCACGTCATAAACGGCTTTCATGATTCCATCAAGCGAAGCGACACCTGCCGGATCAGCTTGTTTAGTTTGTGCCATAGAATTTAAGGAAAGAACAAAAATTATCAAACACGAAAGTAAAAGATTGTTTTTTGAATTGTTGGTCATCGCAGTATTGACTACGGATTGAAAAGAAACGGGTTTCAAAATCTAACTTAAAAGTCGATTGGAGTTCTTTTGTTTGACGAACGGAAAGTTTGTAGTAAAATTAGGCAGAATCTAAATCAACAACCAGCCCCAACTTAAAAAAATTATGGCAGAACCAATTTTAGTTGCGAAAAAAGACGCAAAAGAATGTTATATGTTGCCCGATAAATCCAATCGGCACGGGCTCATCACAGGTGCGACCGGAACAGGTAAAACTATTACCTTACAACGGCTTGCGGAAAGTTTCAGTCACCTTGGGGTACCGGTTTTTATGGCGGACATCAAGGGCGATCTGACCGGAATTTCGCAAATCGGCGGCGGCAACCAAAAAATTGACGACCGTTTGACGCTGCTCGGGCTGAAAGAAGGTTTCGAGTTTTCAAGTTGTCCGGTCACTCTGTGGGACGTGTTTGGCGAACAGGGTCATCCGCTTCGCGCGACGGTTTCGGAAATGGGACCGCTGCTGCTGGCGCGCGTTCTGCAACTTAATGACACGCAGGCGGCAGTTTTGACGTTGTGCTTCAAGATCGCTGATACGGGCGGAATGCTGCTGCTGGATTTCAAAGATTTACGCGCTTTGCTTCAATACGTCGGCGAAAATGCCGAACAGTTTCAAGCTGAATACGGCAACGTTTCAAAAGCATCGGTCGGCGCCATTCAGCGCGGTTTGATCGAACTCGAATCACAAGGCGCGGAGCATTTTTTCGGCGAACCGGCGGTCAGTCTTGGCGATTTTATTCAGACGATCGCGGGCCAGGGCGTGATCAATATCCTGGCGGCGGACAAACTTTTTAATTCGCCAAAACTTTATTCGACCTTTTTGCTGTGGCTGCTTTCGGAATTGTTTGAAATGCTTCCCGAAGCCGGTGATCTCGAAAAACCGAAGCTCGTCTTTTTCTTTGACGAAGCGCATCTTCTTTTTAACGATACGCCGCAGGCACTGATTGATAAGATCGAACAAGTCGTGCGTCTGATCCGCTCAAAAGGCGTCGGTGTTTATTTTGTGACGCAAAATCCGATCGACATTCCGGACAGTATCCTCGGACAACTTGGAAATCGTGTCCAGCACGCGCTTCGTGCGTTTACGCCGCGCGATCAAAAAGGCGTCCGAGCGGCGG
>JANLTD010000861.1:0-3345 GCA_031362765.1 Acidobacteriota bacterium
CGAAAACATAGATCTGCGGGCGCAAGGCATTCTCGATTCAAAAGGCGCGGAAATCAGCGGCTTAAAACTGACGACACCGATCGGTGAATCGAACTTAAAAGGTCAGATCGATGATTGGAAATCGCCGAAATACAATCTCGAAATAGAATCAACGGTTGATCTGACCCAGACTTCGACGCTTTTTCCATTGGGAACGCCGCTTCGCGGAATCGGAAATTTTAAGGGCACGGTTTCGGGCGAAGGCGAAAATTACAAGGTCAAAGGCGAGATCTCGTCCGAATCGCTTGCGGCTTCAAACATTTATCTGAAAGGCTTAAACGTCAACGCGACGGTTGACGGAAAAGGAACGATGTATGAAGCAAACGGCAAAGCGATCGCGCAGCTTCTGACATTTGAAGATTTTAAGATAGATTATCCACAGCTGATCGGATTGATCCGCGGCACCGGAACCGATTTTCGGTGGGTTGGCGAATTGCAGGCAGCGGCCGCTAAAACGCCGTTCGGGACGATCGGCAGACTTTTTATTTCCGATGCCGTCGCCGAATACAAAGAATCAAATTTTACCGCAACTTTCGGTAATACGAGGGCGAACAACTTAATATCGAAAGGTTTCGACCTTGAAACTTTACAGGTCAATGATCTTAAACTCGACACCAAAGACGGCGTGACAAATGTTTCCATACCGAACGCAAACGCCGGAAAATTTAAAACCAAAGCCTTTGATCTGGAAGGCGTCAGGACAAAAAACCTAAAGATCAAAGACGTTCCGAAACGCACCGACATCACGGCCGACACCATAACATCGCAATCGGGAACACTTAAAGACACGCGGCTTAAAAATCTGACCGTGAACGATGCGCGAATCGGCTACGAAAAAGGCACAACTACTTTTAATTCCAGAACTTTAACGGCAGAAGAGATTAACACGAACGGCGCCATTATCAGCGAAATGACCGCCGATAATGTGGATGTCCGCGATGTTCCAAGCGAAACCATCGTCGTTACGGACGGCGTCAAGGTCGCGAAACTCGAAACCAACGCGGCGGTGCTCGGAACGTTGAATATTGCGGGCGTTCGTCTGACGATCCGGCAGGGAAGAATCGAAGGAACTTCCGGCGATATTGATGCCGGAAATGTGACACTTGTCAAAAATTCAGATTTGCCGGCGGGCGGCATCCTCGAAAATGTCAAGATTTACAAGCCTGTTTATATGCTTGAACCTTCGGGAAGCTATCGTGCCAGCGCGGATATGAGTTTGGGCGGCGGCACACTCGGCAGCGTCAAGCTCGGCGCGGCGCGTGCGGCCGTATCGGTTGATAACAACAAGGTCGCGCTCAATGAGCTGACGGCTGACGTGTTGGACGGGAAATTGAGCGGCAACGCGACGATTGCTTTCAATTCGCGGAATCGTTCGGAGATCAACGCCGATTTTACAAATCTCGATTTGGGCAAACTGCTCGCATTACAAGGCGGACGCGTCGTTCCGCTCGAAGGCAAAACAACCGGAAAAGCGAATCTGACGTTTGCCGGAACGAATTTCAAAACTGCGAGCGGGAATCTGACCGCTGACATCGCGGCGAACGCCGGAACGGCCGCAAGCAGCCTGATTCCGGTCACCGGACGTGTCGAAGCGACCGCAACCAACGGACTTTTTAATGTTGACGTGGCAAACTTGAAAACGGAAAAAAGCGAATTTAACGCCGACGGAAATTTTGATCTGAATGGCTACAACTCAAATCTGGATATCGCGCTTGATTCTTCGGACGCAAGCGAAATTGACCGCATTCTGAGAGTTTTGAATCTGTCGCCCGATTTTGAACAAAAGCTAGACGAATACAAGGTCGAAGTCGCCGGGAATTTGATTTTCAAAGGCATTTTGACCGGCAAAGTTTCAGATCCGACAATTGACGGGAACGCCGCGCTCGATTCGCTCATCGTGCGCAAACGCAATCTCGGTTCGGTGAAAACCGATTTGCGCGTATCACCGACTGAAACCAACCTGACAAACGGAATTTTGCAGGAATCGGACGGCGGAAATCTCGCGTTCAGCGCCAATATTCCAAACGGCGGAACAAATAATATTTCTGTTCAGGCAACTTTGACCAATATCAATACCGGTAATCTTTTAGCGGCGTTGCCGATTGATTTGCCAGAGACTTTACGCGGTTTGCAGGCGAATACTTCGGGTACGGTTAACCTCAGCGGTTTGCCTGATGAAATTGAAGGCGAAGCCAATTTGACGGCGACCAACGGTTCGCTTCAGGGACAAACCTTCGACAATCTCGTAACACGCGTGACCTTTGCGGGAAACTCTGTCAATCTCGAAAAATTCGATGCCCGATTCGGCGACGGAACTTTAACCGCCAAAGGAAATTATCAAACCGAAACGACCGCGTTTGATCTGGAGGCGGAAGGCAAAGCCATTCCATTTGCGCGGATCCGTCCGTTTATTCCGAATAACGAGAAAATTCCGGACATCGGCGGAACCATTGATCTGACCGCAAAAGCGATCGGCCGAACATCTGATTCAAAAAGCTACGAAATCAATTTCAACGGCACGGGAACGCGTGTCACACTCAACAACAGTCCGCTCGGCGAGGTTGTTTTCAGCGGCAAAACGGAAAATCAGCAGCTTACCGCGAATCTGACCGCGAATCTCGACGGACAGCAGCAAATTGTCACGGCGAACGTTGATTTTACAAATGAAAACCTGCCGTTTCGCGCCGAGACGAATTTTAATAGCACCGAAATTGCGCCTTTTCTCGCGTTTTTTCCAAAATTATCGGGCAGTGTTTCGATCACCGGACAAACGACCGGGAGAATTTTTCTCGAAGGCGATCTTTCAGGCATCAACTCAAGCGGAACGCGCGAATTTACGGGCGACAATTTAAAAGGCACGGCAAATTTCAGCCAGCTTGCTTTACAGATCGGGGACACTCCGATTGCCGCGACCGAACCCGTTTTACTTCATTTTAATATCAATGAGATCGTCATCGAAAACGCAAAATTTGCCGGCAGCGGTTCAAATGTCGTGATCAGCGGAACGAAAGCCCTCAGAGACAATGTCGTTAACAATCTGAATATTGACGGACGCATTACATTAAGTATCTTGAACGCAGTTTCGCGAAACACATTTTTCGCTGGCCTGGCGGATGTCAACATCCGCATTACGGGACCGAATCAAACAGCGCGGCTCAATGGCACGGCGGAAATGAAGAGCGCTTCCGCGTCGGCGTTCATCGGTTCGGAACGGATCACTTTTGAACGGCTCAAAGGACGCGTGATCTTCACGTCAAATCAAGCGCAGATTGATGAATTGACCGGATTTTTGGGCGGCGGGAAATT
>JANLTD010000877.1:0-38762 GCA_031362765.1 Acidobacteriota bacterium
ACTCAAACGTCTGGAAAGTTCAGTTGAGTCATTTCGCCTGACTTTGAAAAAACTAAAAGCCAATCTTTTACGGACACTTTCACAAATTGATGCCTATCAGCAAACAAAAACCGACATCCGCATAGAAGATATTTCAGAGGCTTTTGCCGGTGCCGAACTGGAAGACGATGAGTTTCCCGATCCCGATGAAATGAAAATTGGCGGAAAGGTTCAGATCAGTTTAGCTGATATGGATTTGCCGCGCTGGGAACACGATCTTAAAGCCGATCTCGAAGTGATTGAGAGTCTGATTGAAGAAATGGAAAAGGTTTCGCCTGCCGACGATTCAAAACTCCAGCATTTGAAAACAGTGCTTGAGAGTAAGTTAGCTTCTCCGATCAATATAGGCAACAAAAAAGTTTTGATCTTTACGGCGTTTGCCGATACAGCGAATTATCTTTACGAACATATTTCGAGTCATTTTCTTATCAAGCACGACATACATTCGGCAAAGGTGACGGGTTCAGATAGTCCTAAAACAACGCTTGAAAAACATTACGATTTTCAGTCTGTTTTGACACTCTTTTCGCCGCATTCAAAAGAAAAAGACAAGATTTTACCTAACGAAAAAAATGAGATAGATTTTCTCATTGGAACTGATTGTATTTCCGAAGGACAGAATTTGCAGGACTGCGATTATCTGATCAATTACGATATTCATTGGAATCCGGTGCGAATCATCCAACGATTCGGCAGAATTGACCGTATCGGATCACGCAATGAGAGCATTCAATTAGTAAATTATTGGGCAGATATTAGCCTTGACGAATACATCAATCTCAAAGAACGTGTCGAAAATCGAATGGTGATTGCGGACGTGACTGCGACCGGCGACGACAATCCTCTTAGTGCGAAGGCAAATGATCTGGCGTATCGAAAGGAACAGCTTCGCCGCCTGCAGGAAGATGTCATCGATATGGAAGACCTCAAAACAGGTATTTCCATTACTGATCTCGGTCTTAATGATTTTCGGATGGATTTGGTCAAATATGTGAAATTGAACGGCGAACTTGCCGGACTTCCAAACGGTTTACACGCAATAATTCCGCCCAATGATAAAGGCTTAAAACCGGGAGCGATTTTCGCGCTTCGCAATCGAAATCAAGGCGTGAAGATTGCACATCATAATCGCTTGCATCCTTATTACCTCGTTTATGTTAGAAACGACGGAGAGATTATCGTAGATCATACAGAAGTAAAAAGGCTGCTCGATCTTGTGCGAACTTCCTGCGCGAATCAGACGGAACCGAATGCCGAATCCTGTCAAACATTTAACGAATTGACCGAAGACGGGCGGAAAATGGAGTTTTATTCAAACCTGCTCAATAGTGCGATAAATTCGATTATCGAAATTAAAGACGACAGCGATCTTGACAGTTTGTTTAGTCCCGGACGAACTTCCGCTCTAGTTGAGACGCTTTCAGGTCTGGACGATTTTGAATTGGTTGCCTTTATCGTTGTTCAGGAGGCAGCGTAAAGACTAATGCTTTTTGCCTATCCACAAAAAGCTTTTTTCGGACGTGTTTTGCCGAAAAACAAGATTTACGCAAACGCTAGAATTTCGACGGCTTTGAAGCGGAAATTTATTGATCAGATTGAAAAAATTGTTTGGGAATACAAATTATCGCCCGAAACCATTAATCTACCCGGAAAGAAAACCGCACCGGAAATTGAGATTTTCACAATTACGCTCCGTCAATCTGAAATTCGTGAAGACGTTTTGCGGTGCATTGATAACGCGATTCCTTTTCCGATAATTTACGAATTTGTTTTTGAAAAACAAATTAAGACCAAAGCTGCCTTTAAGCGTCCGAGTGAAGGCGACTCAAATAAATGGGTGACGGAAATTTATTTTGAAAGCGATTGGCAGAGAGTTGACGCCGAACGCGATATTTTGCCGATCGCGCTTGATTTAGAAGTTTTATATGAAAAGATTCTGCGTAGTTTGATGCCAAATTCAAAGGTTGGTGAAGACCTTCGCGAGCAGGTTCAGCGTCTCACAGAAATGCGCGCCTTACAGAATGAAGCGGAAAAGCTGGAATCAAAGATTCGCAAGGAAAAACAGTTTAACCGCAAGGTCGAATTAAACGCCGAATTGCGGAAGTTGAAAAATGAGCTTGCGGAATTGAGAAGTTAAGGCAGTTTTTGAATTTTATAAAGATGATGGCTGATGAAGAGTTAAAGAAAATCAATAATCTTCCACAGCTGAAAACATTTCGGGTCACACTCCGAAAAAATCTGACACCGGCGGAAGCGACGCTTTGGAAATTCTTGAAAAGTTCTCAACTCGACGGTCGAAAATTCAGGCGGCAGCACAGCGTCGGGAACTATATTCTCGATTTCTACTGTCCTTCGGAACGGCTGGCAATCGAACTCGACGGCGAAGGACATTTTAACGAGCGAGCGATGGAATATGATTACGAACGAAAGTTATTCTTAAATTCTTTTGCAATAAAAGTCATCAGATTTGAAAACAAATTAGTGTTCGAGGAACTTGAATACGTTCTGAACAAAATAACTTCTAATTTCGGATGGCGGGAAAAACAAACAAACAAAAACTCCCCTCCTTCCTAAGGAGGGGTGGATGCCGCTTCGGCAGACGTGGTGGTTCATAATGTTTATCAGCAGATTTATTTGAGGAAAAGAAAACCACCCCGTCCGTGAAGAACGGACACCCCTCCTAAAACAGGAGGGAAGTTTAAGAAGGAATATGGAAAAATTAAAAATGCACACGCCGGATTTTACTGACGAGAATATTGCCCGCCTTGCGGGGCTTTTTCCGAACTGCGTGACCGAATCACTTGATGAAAACGGACAGCTCAAACACTTGATTGATTTTGACCGGCTCAAACAGGAGCTTTCGGGCAATATCGTCGAAGGATCACAGGAGCGTTATCATCTCGATTGGGCGGGCAAACGCGAAGCCTTGTTGACGGCAAACGCGCCGATTGCCAAAACCTTGCGTCCCGTCCGCGAAGAATCGGTTGATTACGACACGACAAGAAATCTCTATATCGAGTGCGACAATCTCGACGCGCTCAAACTCTTGCAGGAAACATATCTCGGCAAGGTCAAGATGATCTATATTGATCCGCCGTATAACACGGGCAACGATTTTATTTACGAAGACGATTTTGCCGAAGATAAAGACGCGTATTTCCGTAAATCAATGCAGAAAGACGAAGAAGGAAATCGGCTGGTGGCGAATAACGAATCGAACGGGCGTTTTCATTCCGATTGGCTTTCGATGCTTTATCCGCGTTTGAAACTGGCGCGGAATCTGCTTCGTGATGACCGCGTTATTTTTATTTCGATTGACGATAATGAACAGGCGAATTTGAAACGAATGTGCGACGAAGTTTTTGGTGAAGATAATTTGGTTGCTTCTATTCCTTGGCAATCTCGGCAGTCAATTCAAAACGACACTGATATTAGCGTAAGTCATGAATACATAATTGCGTATGCAAAGGTTAGAAGATTGAGTAACCGAAGATTGAAAGAATCAAATAAGGATAAATGGTATAAAGACGATAGTTTTGCTATTTATCCGTTGCCACTAGACAAAGGTAATTTTTCAAATCCCGATAATGATTCAAGAGGATTGTGGAAAGCAAATCCTTTTGACGCTCCTGGTGTGCGTCGAAATTTAACTTACGAAATTGAAAATCCAAAAACGGGAGAGAAGCATCTTCCACCGCAAGGACGACATTGGGGAACTGAAGAACATACCTTTAAAAAACTATTTGAAGACAAAAGAATTTTATTTGGAACGTCGGGAACAAGTCGTCCTCAAGTAAAAATGTTTTATGAAGAAAAAAAGGAGTTTGGAACAATCGAAAATACTTGGTTTGATGGGCAACGAACAGGAACGGCAACAAAAGGAACAAAAGAATTGCAAAGTCTTTTCGACGGTATTGCTCCGTTCGATACTTCCAAACCAACAACACTAATCAAACAACTGCTAAAATTGGCAACAAGAGAAGATGACATTATTTTAGATTTTTTCTCAGGTTCAGCCACAACCGCGCACGCCGTAATGCAGATTAACGCCGAAGACGGCGGCAATCGCCAATTTATTATGGTTCAGCTTCCCGAAGAAACCGACGAAAAAAGCGAATCCTTCAAAGCCGGATACAAAACAATCGCCGAAATCGGCAAAGAACGCATCCGCCGTGCGGGAAAGAAAATAAAGGAAGAATCGGAAAAGAAAAACGCTGAAAATAAACAGCCTTTGTTTGATAAAGAATCCGAAATCCCAAATCCGAAATCCCAAATCCGCATTGACATCGGTTTTCGCGTGCTGAAGATAGATTCATCGAATATGAAAGATGTCTATTATTCGCCCGACACCGCAATGCAGGGAAATCTGCTCGATCAAATCGGCAATATCAAGGAAGACCGCACTGCGGAAGACCTTTTGTTTCAGGTTCTGGTTGATTGGGGAATTGACCTCACGCTGTCGATTCACACAGAAACGATTGCCGGAAAAACTGTCTATTTCGTTGACGAAAACGCCATCGCCGCCTGTTTTGATTCGGGCATCACGGAAGACTTCATCAAAGAACTGGCCAACCGCCAACCGCTCCGCGCCGTTTTTCGCGATTCGGGCTTTGAAAGCGACAACGTGAAAATCAACGCCGAACAGATTTTCAAATCAATTTCACCGTCAACCGAAGTCAAGGCGATTTGACCGCAATGCGGAAATTATTCGGGACATTTCCTTTTACTTTTTGTCCTATTTAGTTGTAATCAGAACAAAAATAAGGCGATAATGTCCTGATTAGCCTTAAAAAGGATGAAAATGTCCTGATTAGGAACTGCAAAACGAAATGGCAGGAAAAAAAACAGCCGAAATAGAATCTGTAATTTTAGAACTGTTGACCGGACAGTCCGAAGTCAGCATTCGCTCGATTGCCCCGGCAGCGGGTTTGTCGCCGGACACCGAAACCGACCGTAAAGCGATTCAGCGGGCATTAATCTCACTCGAACGGCAGAATTCGATAATTTCCAAAGGTGAAGGACGTTCGCGTGTCTATGTTTTATCACCCGAGTTTGCCGAGAAAACAAAAGCATCGGAAAGCGAGAAAACGGAAGATGGCGATTATTTCAAAGGAATCACGCTCTCGCCCGAATCCGAAAACTTGTTAAAAAGCGTTTCACAGTCGATTGAGAAGCGCATCCCGGTCGGATACAATCTGGAATTTCTGAATTTGTATGAGCCGAACGAAACATTTTATCTGTCTGCCGAACAGCGCGAAAAATTACTTTCAATCGGGCGCGCAGAAATAACGGAACGTCCTGCCGGCACATATGCCCGAAACATCCTTGACCGGCTCTTGATAGACCTCTCATGGAATTCAAGCCGGCTTGAGGGCAACACTTATTCTTTGCTTGAAACAAAGCGTTTAATCGAGCTTGGCGAAACGGCGACCGGAAAGGACGCATCGGAAGCCCAAATGATTCTGAATCATAAAGCCGCTATCGAATATATAGTCGAAACTTCTACAGACGATCAGATAACATCTCACGAAGTTTGCAGCATTCACGCGCTTTTGTCCGAAAACCTTTTAGGCGATCCGGCAGCATCGGGACGCATCAGGAATATTGCGGTCGGCATCAGCGGCACAACATATATTCCGCTGGAAAATCCTCATGTGCTGCGTGATTGTTTAGAGCTTTTTGTCGAAAAAATCAATCGCATCGAAGACCCTTTCGAGCAGTCATTTTTTTCACTCGTTCATTTATCCTATTTGCAGGCGTTTGAGGATGTGAATAAGAGAACGGCACGGCTGGCAGCCAACATTCCTTTGGTTAAGAAAAATCTGAAGCCGCTCTCGTTTGCGGACGTTAATAAAGATGCGTATGTCACTGCTCTTCTGGCAGTTTACGAAACAAACAATATCAGTTTGATCCGCGACCTCTATCTTTGGGCATACAGGCGTTCTTCACAGCGATACACCGCCATTCAGCAAGCGATGGGCGAGCCAAATTTGTTGAAACTAAAATATAGAAGGGAGATTCAGGAAATTGTGAAAACAATCATTCTCGAAAAGACCGAAGGATTTGAGGTTACAAAGAAGATCCAAAACCTGACTGACGCAAAAAACTTTCCCGAATCCGAACGACAAGAGCTTATAAATCTGATCGAGACAGAGATTCTGAGTTTACACGAAGGAAGCGTCGCACGATTTAAGGTTCGTCCCAGCGAATATCAAGCCTGGAGGGCATTACAGTAACTTCCATCCAAAGATAATTTCAAACAAGGGTAATATTTATGAAACTCAAATTCAAAAAACAAGAGTATCAAACCGACGCCGTTAATGCGGTCGTCAACTGCTTTAAGGGACAACCACCAAGTAGCAGCGTAAAATATCGGCTCGATCCCGGTCAAAGCGATAAACTCACGTTATTCCAAAATGTCGAAGTGTCGGGTTTCGCCAATGATGATTTTCGCCTGACCGCACCGCAGATTTATGAAAATATTCAAAACGTTCAGCGCGGGCAAAATCTTTCCGTTTCCAACGAATTAGTCGGCGACAAGAAAACAGGTTGTCAAATAAATCTCGATGTCGAAATGGAAACCGGAACGGGAAAAACTTATTGCTACATCAAAACGATGTTTGAACTATATCGGCAATACGGCTGGAGCAAATTCATCGTCGTCGTGCCGAGCATCGCCATCCGCGAAGGCGTTCACAAATCGTTTGAAATCACGGCCGAACATTTCCTCGAAGATTACGGAAGGCGCGCCAGATTTTTCATCTACAATTCAAAACAGCTTCACAATCTCGAAAGTTTTTCATCCGACGCGGGAATCAACGTAATGATTATCAATGTTCAGGCGTTCAATGCACGAGGAAAGGATAATCGTAGGATTTACGAAGAACTTGATGATTTTCAATCACGCCGACCGATTGACGTCATCAAAGGAAATCGCCCGATTTTGATTCTCGACGAACCGCAGAAAATGGGCGGCGATGCAACAATGGAATCGCTCAAAGAATTTAAAGCGTTGATGATTCTACGCTACTCAGCCACGCATAAAACGACTTACAACAAAATTCATCGGCTTGATGCTCTTGATGCTTATAACCAAAAACTCGTCAAAAAAATCGCCGTTCGCGGAATCTCGGTGAAAGGTTTGACGGGAACAAATGCGTATCTTTATCTAAACGAAATAATCGTGTCCACTGATAAGCCGCCGATGGGATCTTTGGAGTTTGAAGTTAACCAAGGAAATGGAATCAAACGAATTACAAGAAAAGTAAAAAAAGGCGACAATTTATTTGATCTTTCCAATTACCTCGATCAATACAAAGGCTTGGTGATTTCCGATATTGACGCTCGAAATAATACGCTGAGTTTTACCCAAAAAGAGCCAATAAATGTCGGCGAAGTGATCAACGATCAAAGCGAAGAAGTTTTACGGCGAATCCAAATCCGCGAGGCCATCAAAGCACATTTTGAAAAAGAGAGTATGCTTTTTCATCAAGGCATTAAAGTATTGACGCTCTTTTTTATTGATACGGTTTCGAAATACCGGAAATACGACGAAAGCAGCGAACAAACGGGCGAATACGCCAAATATTTTGAGGAAGAATATCAAAATTTGTTATCGCAATTACCACTACTTCACGAAGATGAATATGCGAATTACCTGAAAAGAATTCCGCCCGAAAAAACGCACAACGGTTATTTTTCGATTGATAAAAAAAGTAAACGGCTAGTTGACCCATCTTTTAAAACGACTGGCGAAACAGCGGGGCAAACGGATGATGTTGATGCTTACGATTTAATTCTAAAAGACAAGGAAAGATTGCTTTCATTCGACGAACCGACACGCTTTATCTTTTCCCATTCCGCTCTGCGCGAAGGTTGGGATAACCCGAATGTATTTGTGATCTGTACGCTCAAACACAGCGACAACACGATTTCCCGCAGGCAGGAAGTCGGACGCGGAATGCGAATTTCCGTCAATCAAGCCGGCGACCGAATGGACAACCCGGCGACCGTTCACGACATAAATGTTTTGACGGTTGTCACAAGCGAAAGTTATACCAATTTTGTGACGGCATTGCAGAAAGACATCAGTCAATCGCTGTCGAGCCGACCAAAAATCGCCGATAAGGCTTATTTTACTAATAAGGTTTTGAGAACTTCTGAAGGCGATGTCAAAGTTACGCCCGAAATGGCTTCGCATATGGAGTTTTACCTTATTCAAAACGGTTATGTTGATGTGGATCGGCACATCACCGAGAAATATCACGCGGCGAAACGTGAAGAATCACTGGCACCTTTGCCGAAAGTTCTTTCCGCCCACGGCGAACAGGTTTTTTCGCTGATTGATAGTGTCTTTAGCGATGCCCTCTTGCCAAAAGTCGAAGATGATCGCAAAATCCAGGTAAACCACCTTAATGCAAATTTTCAGAAAAAAGAATTTCAGGAACTTTGGAACAAAATCAATCAAAAAGCCGCCTACACAGTTCACTTCGATTCTTCCGAATTGGTTGAAAAATGTGGCGCTGAACTGAATTCGAATCTGCGGGTTACAAAACTTCAATATACGATTCAGCGCGGACAACAAACTGATTCGGCGACCTATGACGAACTGAAACAGGGTGAAGCGTTCAAATTAGCCGAAACCGCTACCGAAAGTGTTGGCTCATCTGTCCATTCGGCTGTGAAATACGATCTAATCGGTAGAATTGCCGAAGGAACAAAACTAACACGTCAGACGATTGCCGAAATTCTTACGAAGATTCAACAAATTGTTTTTGATCAATTCAAAGAAAATCCCGAAGATTTTATTGCGAAAGCGGCAACGCTTATTAATGAACAAAAAGCAACAATGATAGTTGAGCATTTGGCATACGATCCAATCGAAGAGAAATACGATACGAATATATTTACGCAGGACAAAACTAAAAGAAATCTTAGCGGCGAAATTCTCAAACGACACATTTATGATTATGTCGTGACCGATTCAAAAATAGAACGCGATTTCGTCACGAATCTCGACACCAGCGAAGAAGTTGTGGTCTATGCGAAACTTCCGCGAGGGTTTTCAATCCCGACACCGGTCGGTGATTATAACCCAGACTGGGCGATTTCGTTTAAGGAAGGCATGGTCAAACACATTTATTTTGTTGCCGAAACGAAAGGCTCTTTATCATCTATGGAACTGCGAAAAGTCGAACAGTCCAAAATTGAATGCGCCAAGAAGTTCTTTTCAAGAATTACGTCAGATCAAGTTAAATATGATGTTATCAATAACTATGAAAAGCTAATACAAATTGTGAAATAAGAAGTAATATTAAATTTTCCGATTTCATAAAATCGTAGACATTTATTAAACAGGAGAATTTGAATGACCGCGAGCGAGACAAATTCAGCCGATATTAAAAAATTAACCAAACGAAAAAAAGAGACGGGCAATCTTTATACGCGCCGTCCCGACGCGGAGCTGCAAATTGGCAAAGTCCTCTCGCTGGATTCAGAGCAAATTCTCGAATTTACGAAGGTCAGAGAGCGCAATGCGGCGGATTATCTGCTCGATGAAACGATTGTTTATCTATTGCGCGAGATGCCTTTAAGGGAAGAAGATTTCCGTGAAGCTTTATACCGTGAACTTAACCGCCGCATCTGGAAACTGTTAAAGAAGTTTTACAAAAGATTTAAATCCGTCGCGGATTTTGAAGATTTCGGGCAAAAGATCGAGCTGGTGGTTATCAAAAAGATTTTTGATATAAAATCTGATTCAGCCGATTACGCGCAAGTCAATTTCGGCGATTTTGTCATTAAAACAGCGAAAGTCGTCTGGCGCGGCGAACTCGTTAAGATCGAGCGCGAAAAAGATTTTTCTTATACGGAACGTGAAGGCGATGACGAAGAGAACCGCAACCGGATCGAAAACAGCATCAAATCAAATGACGCGCTCACCGATTACACGATGATGCTCAAGGAAGGGTTAGATAAACTGCCGCCGCATATTATGACTGTCGCCGAATTGCTGCTCGACGGCTGGCAAATTGAAAGCAAGGATGAAATGGAACCGACGATCAGCAGAAAACTCGATGTCAGCTCCCGAACGATTAGAAATTGGCTGAAAGAGGCGCGCGCGATTCTCGCCGATTATCAAGCAGAGGTAAGAAAATGAGCGATTTGAATTTAGAAGAAGTTTTGGAAGAATACGGAGCGGCGACTCCGTCAGGCAACGATTTGAAAATACTACGGTCTTTCACTGACAGTTATCCGCAATTCGCGAATGATCTTTCGGATTTTGCCGCCGGCCGCGCCGTTATTCGCCACGCGCCCGAAGAAGAGCTGTCGGATGAAGAAGAGCGGCGGTTTCAGGAATCAGGTTTGAAAAGCCTGCGGATGGTTTTAAGTTCTCTTAATGCGACGAGTGCCGCTCAAAATGCTCTGTCGAGTCTGGTTGAAACGGCAAAGGCAAAAGGCTTGAATCGATCGAAATTTGCAGCGGCAATTGGACTGAGTACCTCGCTGGTCATGTATCTTGAAAAACGCCGGCTCGTTTTTGCTTCAATTCCGCAAAAAATAGTCGCAAAAATCTCGGAGGTATTGGGAACCGGTGAGGAATTGATCTCCGCCTATCTCGATCAGCCGCCGGAGTTTGCATCAAATACCAGTTTCAAAACGGAAACACGCGCTGAGAATTTGGCACCGAAGAGTTTCGCCGAAGCGGTCCGCGACGACCAGATGCTGACTCCCGAAGAAAAAAGAAAATTACTCGATATCACTTGATAAAAAGTGCCAATGGTCACTTTCAAAGATCCATCTTCCGAAAAAATTTATTCGGACAGGATCATCCATCCAAAATCCTTATGAGTCACTGGCAAAAAATCCGCGATGCGGCAGGCGCTCTGAGAAGCGAAATCTGCCGGGCATCAAACCTCAACGAAAATGAACTGCTTCCGGCTCACGAGTTACTGGCATTCGCCTCCGAATACCTTGAACTCGATCTGATTCCCGAACATCCCGATTCCGGGAATTTATCGGGCGCGCTTGCCGTTCTCGAAGACGACTGCATCTATTTCAACAATCACTTGAAGAAGTGGTATAAGGCGTTTTGCATCACGCATGAGATCGGTCATCACCGCCTGCACCACACGAGCCTCCACTGCACGCAGGATGAAATTCAGGAGTTTGCAGGGGACGGGGAAGCCGGCTCCGGAGTCGAAAAAATACTCGGTTACGGCGCCGGTGACAGACGGGAACGTGAAGCGAACCTGTTTGCCCTTGAACTGCTGCTCCCGTGCGGCGTTTTGCGCCGCCTCTATCTTGATAATAATTTGACCGCGAAACAAATTGCCGGAATTGTTGAAATGCCGGCGGAGACGGTCGCCGGGCAACTCGCCCGGGCTCTTCTCGTCCCCGTTTCTGAAGTTAGAACGGAAGTAAATAATAATAAAGAAAAAACTGAATTAAATGAGAGTCAAAAACGTGCCGCCAAAACCGAGAAATGTCCGACCCTCGTTTACGCCGGGCCGGGAACCGGCAAAACCCAGACATTGACCGAGAGGATCGCACATTTGATCAAACAGGGAATCGAGCCGAAACGGATTCTGGCGCTGACCTTCAGCAATAAAGCAGCGGAAGAGATGCGCGAGCGGATCGGAAAGATCAGCCCTGAAGCCGCCTCGCAAATGCAGGTGATGACCTTTCACGCTTACGGTCTCGATATTTTGCGGACCTACTGGGTTGAAGCGGAACTGGATCCGCGCTCCAAATTGCTTGATAAAATCGACGCGCTTCTTTACCTCGAAAAAAATCTGAAATTCCTGCGGCTTGAACATTACCAAAATCTGTATGAACCGACCCAAAATCTCTCAGCAATTTTAGGAGCGATTTCGCGGGCGAAAGATGAACTTTGTTCGCCTGAAGAATACCGTAGTTTAGGGGAAAAAATGCTGGCGGAAGCGCAAAATACCCCGGACAATGAAGATTTGATTCTAAGGGCGGAAAAAGTGCTTGAAACGGCTCACGCCTACGAGTTTTATCAAAAATATCTGATGCGGGAAAAACTGCTTGATTTCGGCGATCTGGTTTATCGCGCAGTGCGGCTTTTGCAGGAAAATGAAGCGGTCAAAGCGGAAGTCCGCGCCAAATACGACGCGATCCTCGTCGATGAATTTCAGGACGTCAATCGCGCCTGCGGCGTTCTTCTCAAAGAAATTGCCGGTGCCGGACGCAGTCTCTGGACGGTCGGCGATCTACGGCAGTCGATCTACCGCTGGCGCGGCGCGTCCCCTGCCAATATCGAGCTTTTCGGAGTTGATTTTCCCGATGCGGAAACAATTTCGCTGGAAGCCAATTACCGTTCGCGGACGGGCATTGTTTCGCTTTTCTCGGAGTTTGCCCGGATTATGAAAACATCCAGAGAAGAAGTTTTCAATTCGTGGGAAGCAATTCGCGGGGCGGGAACTGACGGCTCGGCTGCCGTCAGGTTTGAAATTTCCGATTCACTGAAGAGAGAAGCCGCGAATATTGCCGGTCATATCGCCAACTATCATGAACTTGGCTTGAATTATAAAGACTGCGCCGTTATCTGCCGGACACACGCGCAGCTTAATAAATTCGCTAAAATACTGAGCGAAAAGGCAATCCCGATCTTTTATCTCGGCGAACTTTTTGAACGCGATGAAGTTCGCGATATACTCTCATTACTTGATTTGAAAATAACACCCGGCGGACATTCCTTAATTCGCGTGGCATTGTTTCCCGAATACCGTATCCCGCTTGTCGATGCCCGTAAGATCATTGCCGCGCAAAAGGAAAACGGGCAAACTTACGCGGAAGTTTTGAGCAATTCAGAATTTTTTGATCAATTGTCGGACGAAGGAAAGCCGGGTGCCGGGAAACTTTTAAATCAATTAACTTCGACTGTCGCTGAAATCTCAGCCTGGGGTTTTCTGGTAAATTATGTATTTACCGAAAGCTCATTTCTGAAAACATTTTTCGCTACCGATGATGTCAACAATCAATCGAAACGATTGGCGATCTATCAATTTTTGCGGCTGACCCAAACAACCGAAGAACGCTTTGCCGGCAGAGAAAACGCGCCAATTTCGGAACTGCTCGAATATGTTAAAAAACTCGCCCATTTTAACGAAGATAAAAACTATGCCCAGATCCCGGTGGAAGCCGAGAACCTCGATGCCGTCAGGCTTTTAACCGTTCATTCGGCAAAAGGATTGGAATTTCCGGTTGTTTTTACGCCCTACCTCGGAGCCGGAAAGATCCCCTCAAAGGCGCAGCCTCAAACATGCCCGAATCCGGACGGAATGATCACGGGAGAAATTGATTTTCACGAGTCGGAAGAAGAATGTTTGTTTTTCGTAGCAATGTCGCGGACGCGTGATCACCTGCATTTGTCACGCGCTTCCAAATACGGGAAATCAAACAGCGGGGAATCGAAATTTTTGAAGGTTTTAACTGAATTTCTCCCGCTTGCCGAACAAATCGATTCGATAGAAACAGAAGCTGCGGAATCGTCTGCACATGAAGTTTTTCTGCCGCAGATATTTTATTCGGCGGATCTCGACCGCTACATCCGCTGCGAGCGCGATTATTTTTATACGAAGGTTTTAGGATTAAAATCCGCCGGGGATAAATCGATCTATCTAAAATTCCACGGCTGCGTTTATGATACGATTCGTTCGATGCAGTCAATTAAACAATTGGATACCATCGAATTGACAGAAGTGACCGCTCTTGCCCGGCTTGATGAATTCTGGCTGGCAGCTGAAGTTGACTTACACCCATATGCGCCGATCTATAAAACACGCGCCGAAGAAATTATTCGCCGGATGTGCCGGAAAATGGAAAATTCAATTTCACCGAACGAAATCACGCGCCCGACTTACGAATTAACCCTTTCAAACGGCACCGTGAAAGTTAATCCTGATGCGGTTGAGATCATTGAAACGGGAACTAAAATAACCGCGGTTATACGGCAGTATAAAACCGGGAAATCACCGAAAAAGATCGATCTTGACGATAAAGACGTGCTGATGACGGCAGCAGTTCAAAATAACTTTCCGAAAGCCACACCGTTGCTGCAAAAAATTTATTTGAGCGACGATAACGTGAACGAAGTTCCGGTCACTGCCAAAGTCATAAAATTGCGTTTGGAGAAATACGAAAAAGCGATAGACGGTATCAACAATAGAATATTTGAACCAGCGCCGAGCGAAAATAACTGCCCATACTGCCCGCACTTTTTTATTTGTCCGAGTGGCGAGTAAAGAGTGGATGATATTTAGTTGCCTCAATGCAGAAATGGGAGGCAATTATAAAAGGTCATCAACGGGTTATTTTTGAAAGCAGCAAAGTTTTAATTTCACGTACTAATTTACGCTTTCCTTTTTTGTCGAGTTCTGAGTTTTGAGATATGTGAAGTTCGATTGTATCGGCGATCGGATATCGTTCCCAAATATCAGGTTCGGATTCTCTATTTGTCCGTTGACCGATCCCTGATTCCAAAACCTCTTTTATCTCTTCACGGTCACTGATTACAACCACATCTTCCCCGCGCATTTCAGCGATCCTCGCATCATTTATATCGGTTGTAACAGTAACTTGTTCGCTCAGCAATTTTTCAAGCTCGGCGATATTTCGGTTTGCAATGATTCGTCGAATTATTCGGATCGAAAGACCCTGTGACTGAAGATGCTTGATGACGATCAGTGCCAGCAAATGCCGGTAAGAGAAAACCGAAGCAGTCCCTTCTGTATAGTCGGCAGGAGGAATCAGACCTTCAGTCAGATAATAACGCACGGTACGATCATTCGGGAACGGAGCGACCGTCCCGCTGCCTTGATGAATTTCGGCAGATTCCAGAATATCTTTAGCCTGCTTTACCAATTCCGCAACACCGACAAATTCCGTTTCCCTGTAATTTTCCAATGATTTCATAATTAACGCTTAAATTATTCCTTTGCATTAGTACTGTCAACTCAACTATAGACATTAACAGTTTTTATTGACAAGATATTAAAAATAAACTATGTTGTTAATTACCAGTATTAAGTTTACAATAATAACTGTGAATAGCAATTTATAATAGCTGGTGGTTAAGAAATGAAAAATTTAAAAACAATCGTAATTCATCCTTTCGATGAAACGACTCACTTTCTCCAGGAGATTTATAAGGATAAGGATTTCCACGTATTGAGTGGCCCCGATTTCCCAAAAGAATCGATAAATCCCTTGATGAAAAAATACGATCGGGTTCTGCTTCTCGGGCACGGTCTTTCCTACGGTCTTCTTAGTGGCTGCCGATTGTTTTTTGACAGGAAAAATGCCGCAGCATTGCAGGGAAAAGCGGTAATTGGAATTTGGTGTTATGCCAGACAGTTTATGTTCGATAACAAACTGGAAGCTTTCTCAACAAATATGTTCATCAGCGAGAAAATGGAAGCGAATACTTTTTCAATTGATGCGACAAGCATTCAAATTGAGTATTCAAACCAGCTTTTTACCAGGGCAGTATCTGAAAATTTACATCTTCCACCCAACAGAATGCGAGACGAAGTTCTAAAAATTTACCGAAGCGACGACAATCCGGTCATCCAATTTAATTACCGCCAGATGCGGCAACCCCTTGAATTGTTAACCAAAGAGATGAATGAAACCGGAATGGAAATGTTTTAAACAAGGCAAAGATTTTCAAATGAATGCATTAAGATTTTAGCTTCAACATAATCGAAGAATTTGGGGGTGCCGCAATTTTATTAAGAAATTTATTTCATCGGACCATTTTTGAAAAGGAGCACTGGTTAAATAAGCATAGGTAAAAAGGAAAAAATATGAAAAATTTGGATAAGATAATAACGACAAAATCCAGGGTATTAATACTCGGAACAATGCCGGGAAAAAAGTCTTTGGAATTAGATGAATATTATGCCAATCCCCGCAATCAATTCTGGGGAATAATGGATTATCTGGTAGAAGGAATTTCAAACCTTGAGTATAAAAAGAAGATAAGTCTATTAAATGAAAAGGGAATTGCGCTTTGGGACGTTTTGCTCAGTTGCGAGCGGGAAGGGAGTCTGGATTCAAAAATCAAAAAAGGCACGGAAAAACCCAATGACTTTCAGGAATTTTTCGACCGAAATAAAAATCTTCGCACTGTTATCTTTAACGGGAAAAGCAAAAGGTCGGCTTACCGGCTGTTCAGGAAAATCGTATTGCCCACGCTTCGGACGGAAACAAAATCGTCTCTAATACTCATACCGCTTCCTTCAAGTTCTTCGGCGAATACTCATCAAACATTACAGGAAAAGGCAGAGGAGTGGATGAAAATTTCAGATTATTTAACAAAGTGAAAAGCGGATTAATTCCCTCAAAACCGTGGATAATATTATCAGCTAAGTCCAACCGAATTCTCTTGTTACAGAAAAAACAAAAACTCTAAAAATTAAAATTTGAAGAACAGCCGCAAAGATTTTATAAACTTTTCGGCTTTTTTATTTCCGATTTATATCCGATCAGGTCATTTCTTATTTGTAGAGCGAAAACATTCGATCAGGAGAGAAAAAATGCCGCAGAACAAATTAACTTTTAACCAGATCTTAGCCGGAGTTGAAAAGGACAATTCCGAACGATTAATGAAAAAAGCCCGCACCGCGAATAGTTTGGCGAAAAAAACGCGTGGCGCTCAGAGACAGACGGCTTACGCCGTGAAGACCGGGGCGCTCTGTTCACTCGTTAAAAAAATGCCTGCCCGAATCGACGTTCGCAAAGACATTATTCTGACCGATTTTGTCGTGATCGAACTCAAAAACACAAATGTCGGACTGCATTTTCCGATTATTAACCTTTAAACACATTTAGTTACCGGGAGCCGAAGGAAAATCACCTTATGCCGAAAAGAATCATCACCATCGATATCGAAACACTGCCGATTAGTGAGCCGTTTGAAAGTAAACTTTTCTGGGAAACCGAAGAAGAGTATCGCAAATCCGCCTGCGACGCCAATTTAGGCAGAATTCTCTGTATCGGTTATTCCGAGCAGAATGAATTCGGCGCAATTACCAAACACGGCTGCTTTGGGTGGCGCGAGGAAACAGAGGATTTTGAATCAAATGAAAGTATAATCCTGGCTGAATTCTGGGATTTCTTACGCGGTTTCAACACTTCAAGCGACCTGATCATCGGTCACAACATAATGGATTTCGATCTGCCGTTTATCGTTCAGCGGTCGATCATCAATAGTGTTCGTCCGACCATTGATTTTTATTTCGGCAAATACCGCATTCAGCCGATCTTCGACACGATGCGCGTCTGGGATTGCTGGAAGTGGGGCGGCTCGACTTCTCTAGCCAAGCTGGCGTATGCCCTTCATTTAGAAAATCCGAAAGCAGGCGGAATCGACGGCTCAAATCTTTACGAAGCTTTCACAGAAGGACGGTTCGAAGAGATCTACAAATACTGCATGCGCGACGTGAAGGTGACGCGCAACGCCTGGCGGAAAATGAATTTTACGTATCCATCGGAAAAGCAGAAAGAAATGGCGGTGGCTGTTTGAATTTTAAGTTTTCCGAATACCTCACTCCAACAGGGGTTTATCTCACCCTCGCGGGGACAGGGAAGACATCGATCGGTTTCTCTTCCCTGTCTTTAAAATAATCAAATTTTCCCGGTAAAGGAAAATTTTTGCGGCGTTCTTAACGCAAAACAGAAAAAGGAGACGAATAATATGAAAGTACTGAAGAGTTTTATTAACAGCCTGAAGATAGGCGACCCGCTTGCATTTAACCAACTTACTATTAAACCTATTTTTACCGGGACGGATTTCTCTCTGCCGCTGCTGACGCTTGAAGAGGCATTGGAGCAAAAGGCGCTGGAAATCACGGAAAAAAGCGAAGGCGGCAGCGTTCCCGAGCTTCTGGTCAAGAACCTGGGAAATATTGATGTGATTGTTCTTGAAGGCGAGGAACTTCGCGGGGCAAAGCAGAACCGGATCGTGAACACGACCATCATAATCCCCGCCGGAGGCGAGATCATCCTGCCCGTTTCCTGCGTCGAACAGGGACGCTGGAGTTATGTCTCAAAGAGTTTTTCGTCGGGCGGAAATGTGCTTTATCCGAGCCTGAGAAAACTCAGCCACGATTCCGTGACAAAAAGCCTGCGCCGGGACAGGAGTTATGAATCTGACCAAACAGGCATCTGGTCGGAACTGAAGCTCAAATCGGCGCGCATGTCGGTGAAGAGCGACACGGATGCCATGAGCGACATTCTTGCGTGCCGCATTTCGCCCGAAGCAGAAACCGATCTGCTTGAAGAAATTCCGTATCAGGAAAAGCAAATCGGTTTTCTCGCCTTTATTAAAGGCAGATTCGCCGGCGGCGATATTTTCGGGTCCGCCGATCTTTGCGAAAAACAAATGAGGAAACTGCTGCGCGGCTATTACCTGGACGCATTGGACAGCGACGTGAAATTTCCCGCGCTTGACGCGGCAGAAATTCTAAAGCAAATTCCGATCGCTCATCAGGAACAGTTTGCGGCAATCGGCAAAGGAACGGAAATGCGGTTTGAGGCAGATAAGATTCAGGGCGCCTGGAAAATGGTCGATGAAAACCTTTCGCACCTGACAGTGTTTCCAAAAGGCTAAAAATCTCGACAAATATGAAAGTTGTGTACGGGCAACGGCTTGAAAACATGACTTGATTAGTGATGTTGGGGGTTCTCAAATCTCTAAATACTTTCCATTTCAATTAAGACGCATTGCCGGAATCAGTGCTTAAACTCTTTCGATTGAGTTGAATTGCAATCGTTGAAACTCAATCCTGAAAAATTAAAAATATGAAAAATCTTTTACTTATTGCCTTAATGGCGATGACCGCTTTCTTACCCTTTTCCTTAATGCCTGCGCCCGTTGCGGCTCAGGAAATAAAACAGGAAAAACTAACCAACAAGGATCTGGTTGAAATGTCGAAATCGGGTCTGCCCGAAACGATCATTTTAGCCAAAATTAAATCCTCCGGCGGGAACTTTGATACTTCGCCCGCGGCGCTTCAGGAGCTTAAAAAGGAAGGCGTCTCCGACACGATAATTATAGCGCTCCTGCAGCCGGATGAACCGAAAAAGGGGCGCATGAGGGACGAATTAACTACCAGCTTTAATCGTTTGAAAACAAGCGTCGTTACTGTCTGGAGCGAGTTTGGACACGGAACCGGCTTTATCATTGATAAAGATGGATTGATCCTGACCAATCAGCATGTGGTCGGTCCAAGTGAATATATTGCCGTCCAATTTGACGAGAAAAGAAAAGTGCGGGCAACTCTGCTGGCAGCGAGCGCGGAAAAGGATGTCGCGGTTCTGTGGGCAAATTTAGAAGGACTGCCCGAGGCAACCGTGGCGGTGATTGCCAAAACCGATGCTGAGGAACCTGCGGTAACTGAAGGCGAGAGGGTTTTCACGATCGGCAGTCCGCTAAATCAAAAGAAGATCATCACGACCGGCATTGCCAGCAAGATCGAAGAAAAAGCCATAATCTCGGACATCAACATCAATCATGGAAATTCCGGCGGCGCCCTTTTTAATTCGATCGGCGAGGTCGTCGGCATCACAACCTTCGGGGATCTCTCCATCTCCGGCGGTCCGGGCGTGTCTGGTATTATCCGCATCGAGCAGGCATTTCCAATTATTGAGGAAGCTCGAATGAAAATGGCGACCGTCCAGAAACCGCCGGCAAAACTTCTTTTAGTTGATCCGACCGACACCTTTCCGATCGAAGCCATTAAAGAAATTGCCGCCGCTAAAAAATTCGATACGTCCCGTTATATATTGGGCATCGGGGATTTTACGGTGACCTTCATGACGCCGACTCTCAAATACCGTTTGGAAACCGAAGCCGAACGCGAAGCCGCCAAAACGCGGGGCAAACGCAACAAAAAGGAGGGTGCAGTGCAGGGAACCTTTCGCCCGTTCGAGGATATCCGCGGCTGGCGCGAATACGTCGGCGACTATAAACCGATTTTGCTCATCCGGGCGACTCCTCTTCTGGGGGAATCTTTCTGGGGAGCTTTCGGACGCGGCGTCGCGGCAAACTACGGCATTCGCGTGCCGGCGAAACTGCGCTTTAAAACGGATTTTTATAAAATGCGTTTAATCTGCGGAGAACGAGAAGTTGAACCGATCCATCCGGCAAAGATCGCTCATATTTTAAGCGAAAGCAACTATCTGATCTCGGTTAAGGACGCAACTTATGAAGGTTTTTACTCGTATCCTGCTGACGCAATAAACGAGCAATGCGGCAAAGTGACGATTGAGCTCTTTTCTGAGAAAAATCCGACGGAAGCTAAAATCAAAGTACTGGATGAGAAAACCGTCACCAAGATAGCTGGCGATTTTGCTCCTTATCTTGATTCCCGTCCAAAATAAATTAGCGGATAAGATTGTCCGGTGTGCTGTGCCCGCTAATTTGAAAATGCGGGCGCAGCACAAAACAACAATTTGAACGGCATAAAAGTGATTGGTTTCAGAGATTAAATTTAATATGTTGTAAACTGAAGCAATTTGTATGAATGACAAAAAACCGAAAACATTTACGTTTATTAACAATAAACAGTTGGTTCAAATTATCGAAGCTGCGAAAAAACATATTATTTATGCGGCGCCGAGCGTTTCAAAAACGGTAGCCGAATCGCTTTGTAAATTTAAGGAGAGCGATCAATCGGTGACGCTGCGCGTTATTGTTGATGCCGATCCGGAGGTTTTTCGTCTCGGGTTTGGTGAGCAAAGCGGAGTCGAACTTCTTGCAGATAAGGCGGTTGACGTTCGCCGCGCGCCGGGCTTGCGCGTCGCTGTTTTGCTTGTCGATGATAAGGCTTGGGTTTATTCGCCAACGCCGGAAATCATTCTCGAGCAGCCCGGTGCCGCCATTTCCAACGCCGTACAAGTCAACGTCGAATTTGCAAAACAAATTCTTTTTTCAATCGCACCGGACTTGAGCATGAGCGCGGATGAAGACGTTTTAGATGAAGCGCTGTTGACAAAAGGCTTTTCGCCGGAAATTGCCGAACCAAATTCAACGGTTAAAAGCGTTCTGGACGAAAGTTATTTGACTGACGATTTAACGCCCGAAATCGGCACAGAACCCTTAACAGACGAGGATTTAAAAACAATTAAAGTTGAACTCGAGGAAAGCCCTCCGCAAAAGTTTGACCAGAAACGACGTGTACGGGTCTATCAGGGTTATTTTCAATTCGTTGAGTTGAGTTTTTCGGGTTGCCGGATGACCAGCAAAACAATTACTTTGCCGAAATATCTGCTGAACGTCGCGGACCCGGAACTTCGGGACCGGGTGAAAACAACCTGCCGCGTTTTGGGCGAGGAAAGCGGTTTGACGACGCAAATTAAAATGTTTGAGGAAACCGTCAAAGATCTGCGCGCAGATTGCTTAAAACCTCTGGGCGAGCCCTACGGCTCGGTAATTCTTCGCAGCCGGCGCGCAGAATTTGATGGAAAGCTGGAAAATATAAAAGCCGAATTGACCGAATTGAGAAAAACGATTAAACAAGATTTGGAAGCGGAAATCGAAGCGAGCCGAAAAAGCCTGCTTGAGATGCTGCTGCCGGGATTGATGAAAAATCCGCCGCCGCAAATTTCAAGAGCCGGGCGCGAATTGGACGAAGAATTTCTGAAAAAATATCTCGATTTTGAACTCGGAAAACAAATGCCGCGCCCCGAACAGTTAATCAGCAATATGAATCTCTCATGCGTTTACAAAGACGTTACTTTTGAGATGCTGAACGGGGACGAGTTTATCAAAGCGATAAAGAAAAACTACGCGGATAAGAATTTCGACAAACTTTTTGCGGAAGAAGTAACCATCGGAGAAAGAGAAACGTAGGCGAAAAAGCCGAAAAAGCCGGAAGATGATTCGGACAATTTTTTGATAAAAGGCATTTTTGAGCATTATCCGGGACATTTAAAATCAAAGAGCATATTACACAACAAGGACGAACTAAAATGACGAAAAATAAAAACGAAAGGGCGACAATCGAAGACTCGATTGCAATTGCCGCCGAAGCTCATAAAGGCGTAAAGGACAAAGCCGGCGCCGCGTATATTCTCCATCCCCTCAGAATGATGATGCGCCTTAAAACGGAAGCCGAGATGATCACGGCAATTCTGCACGACGTGGTCGAAGATACAGGCTGGACAATTGAAAAATTGCGCGCTCAAGGTTTTTCCGAAGAAGTGCTTGAAGCTGTCGACTGCGTAACGAACAAGGAAGGCGAAAGCTACGAGAAATTTATCGAGCGCGCAGGCAGAAATCCGATTGCCCGCCGCGTGAAAATCGCCGACCTCGAAGATAATATGAACATTCAGCGAATCGGCGAGTTAAAGCCGAAGGATTTGGAGCGATTGGAGAAATATCATCGCTCGTGGCGCATTCTTACGGCAGATAATTGTGCCGAGTAATTTAAGGAGGTGTAAAACGTTATGGCAATGCCGGGTAATTTGGTATTAGTTCGCCACGGGCATTCGGAAGGCAATCTGGTTTCCGATAAAGCAAAGCAGGGCGACGACAGTTTTTACACGCCCGATTTCAGAGAGCGTCCCGGTCATCGTTGGCGATTAACAAACGACGGCACGAAGCAGGCTCGAACAGCCGGAGAATGGATACTTGAAAATATCCTGCGAAAGTTTGACAGATATTATGTATCGCCGTATGTCCGAACGAGAGAGACGGCAGCGCTGCTTAATTTGCCCGATGCAGAATGGCGCGTTGACCAGCGGCTCAGAGAGCGCGATTGGGGCGATATCGGTTCAATGCCCAAAAATGAATTTCACACTCATTACCCGCGCAGCGCTTCGATGAAGAAAATTGACGCGCTATACTGGCGGCCGCCGGGCGGCGAATCCATCGCCGATGTGCGTTTAAGAGTTCGGAATTTGTTTGATACCCTGCACCGTGAATGTGCCGGACAATCCGTTTTGCTTGTCACGCACGGCGAATTTATGTGGGCGGCGCGGGCTGAATTAGAATATATGACCGATGAACAATGGGTTCTTTCAGATAATGATCCGGCTCAAAAGATACATAATACGCAAGTTATTCACTACACGCGAAATCACCCGGAAACCGGAGAGACCGGAAAATATATTGCCTGGCAAAAAAGCGTTTGCCCCTGGAAGGAAAGCATGGAAGCGAAATGGCTGCCGATCGAGCGCAAAAGATTTTCCAACGAAGACTTGCTCGAGCAGGCGAATCAAATAGAACCTATTTCTTCATTGCGGAAAATTTTATCCCCATAAGATGAACATTAAAACACTGCAATGGAACATCGGCGGCGGACGGGTTTGCAAAGAAGGCGCGGACTATACGCTTCCTCCTGCTTACACGGAAAACGGGCTTGATTCAATCATTGAATTTCTTAAACGCGAACAGCCGGACATTTTAACACTTCAGGAGACCCATGAATCAAAAGGCGGCTGCCAAACACAAATAATTGCCGAAGCACTCAACCTTTCATATTGGACGAATGATTCTTACGATGAATCCTTTATTGAAAAAGGACAGCGAATCGGTCAGGCGGTTATTTCAAAATACCCTATCGTAGAGAAACGGTTCGCTTTGTTTACCAATCCCGAATTTAGTTTTATTGATGATGATGGTAATAAAATTACCTCAAAGAACGGGGGACTGACCGAATGCGTTATAGAACTGCCTGACAAGAATCTCTTACAGATAGAAACTTTTCATATGATGCCATTTCATTTTTTCGCGGTTGATTTAGATTCCGAGCAAGCCCTGAAGGTATTAAGAGAAGTTCAAAGTTTAATCGGTAAAGCCCAAATACCTACCATTGTGCAGGCAGATTTTAATTTAAATTGTCCCGGCATTCGACAGTTTTTTGCCGAAACATTCGCTGCCGGAATGCGCGAAGTAATTCAGCAAAATCCGACTACTCCGAAAGGAAAAAGATTAGATCATATTCTTTACGCCGGAATAAAACATTTAAAAAGCGAAGTGGTCAAAGATGTAAGAACAGATCACTACCCCATAATCTCAATGTTTCAAATTGAAGACTTTGAGGACAAAGAAACCCAACCGGCCCATTTTATTCGTGCGGAATCGGAATATGACCCAAAGGCAACGATTGGTCAGCCGCCTATCGACGACACTGTAATAAGTGCCGAATCTTTGGGCATCGACACGATTAATGAGGATACCTGGAAATTTTTCGACAAAAAGGCATTCGGCGAATCGCCAAATGCGAAGTTGGTTCTCGTCTCAAAACTAATTCAAGCCAAAGTTCACGCCCCAGACCCAGATGTGCTCAACGGCAATAAACCACATCCCGTGTTTAAAGCGTACTCATACTTTTTAATTTTAAGCGGTAGGTACAAAAACCCACTTGTAATGCCCCGTAAACCAATTACCGTGGCAGCCAACCCGGACGGCACATACAACATTGTTGACGGCTCAGCTACAGTGCAGGCGGCAATATTTGTTGGCTGGAAGTATGTTCCGGTCATTGTGATGGACAAAGTTTTGTGAAGGAAAATCAGAATTAATAAAAATTGTTATTTAACGGCTAATAAACCAGAAATTTACACTGAATTATGAAATCGCATTAAAATTTATGGAAAAGTTAATTAAAAATGCTCAGCTTTTCAAACTTTCGCAATCAGACATTGATGCTGCCGAAAAGGAACGATTGCAATTCATTGAACCCTTTCCAAAAGAAAGCATTAAAATACTTAAAATAGAAGATTACGTTAAGGTAAAATCGAGGGACACTTTTACCTACTGGCTGGAACACAAACGAATTTTATTCGGTATCGGTGGGGGCAATGCTTCAAAGTTCGGCATTTATATGGCAAAAGACGGTAATTATTACACCGGATCCGGCACTAAAAAGAAAATTCATCAAGGCGATGAGTTAGAGCGGACATTTTCATCAATAAGAAAAGGAATTGTCGATACCTTCGATTTAACCGAACAAAACAGAATTTATGAAATAATCGACATTAATATTCCGGTTTGGAATCTGACATCAGGACACTTTCTTGTAATACCTTGTATTGTTTGAGTTTATTCAACCGACACAATCAATTTCAGCAATTTCTTGGCTTGTTTTAACTGAATAATCGGGTATAAGATTAAAGACGGTAGGTCAAACTAACAATTAACTTGTTTTTTGCGCTAATTTGCCAAACCAAATTTCTCCAGTTTTCAATCTTGCTTATTATAAGCCTAATGTGCAGAATACTTTACAAGAAAGTGTCCTGACTTCAGGGTTTGGAATATGGTTCTGCAAAAGATACTTTCCAACTATTTCCCCCAGAAATTCATAAACATCAAAACGGTTCGATTCAGAATTCATCGCCGGGACTTACAACATCACCGAAGCCAATCTCCACAACTGGCTCAAAAAAAACAGGCTCAAGCGAAAAGACTTCTAAATTCTATGATACATTTTTACCCTTGTCGGGTAAGGACAATGTGTTACCACATCGCCCTCCCCTCAGAACCGGACGTGCGACTTTCACCGCATCTCGGCTCAAGCCATTCGCAATGTTCCTGTTAAGGGACACGGCTTTGTTATTTTTATTTCCTGACAATGAACTTGATGATGACAATTTGGATGCAGTAACACCGTATTTTCAGAGGTATCGTTTCCCCCATCAACTCGGCGTTGAATATGATGAATATGCCATCCCGTTTGTTTGGTTATTTTACTTTCACAAACCTGACACATTCCATCTTGGCTTAACCATAATCGAAGCAATCTTTTATATCCTTTCAGGTTTTCTTTTATTTGAAGTCCAAGTCGTTCTTCAAAATAAGTTTCCCAATCAGAATCATATGGATTGGCTTCTCCTTTGATTTTAAGATGTCGGCGAATTGGAATGTCTTGAAGATTGAATATTTTCAAGGTTCTGACCGTTCCATTTTCCTGCTTGGTTGTCGTAAACACCCAATTTCGTGAACCAACGGTTTTGTAATATTTCCGTTTGCGCCACGTCTTACTTTTGGTTGGATGTCGGCGGCGTGTCCATTTCCAAATCATCTGCCACACACGCGAATCTACATAACTGAAAACCTGTTTGCTGACCACGTGCTGATAATAATTTCCCCAACCCCGAAGGATTGGATTCAAAAGCATTATCAATCTGTCTGGCGGAGCATTCAGATTTTCCCGCACCTTTGTTTTGATTTTCTTGAGAAATAACAGAACTTTCGCTTTTGACGGTTTGATTAACAATTTGCCGTTATATTTGCGACAGTTCATCCCCAGGAAATCAAAGCCTTTCTCAATGTGAGTAATCAGAGTTTTCTCTGTCGAGAGTTCTAATCCTCGTTCTTTGAGAAAGTTTTCCACTAACGGTTTGACTTGCGTTTCCAGAAATTCTTTCGATTCTCCTGTAATTACAAAATCATCTGCATAACGAATCAGATGTATTTTCTGCTTGGCTGAGAAATTCTCTTTGAGCAGGTTTTCCAATCCATTCAAAGTTAAATTCATCAGCGTTGGTGAACAAATACCGCCTTGTGGCGTGCCTGATTCAGTTGGAAACAATTTGCGTTTTTCAATGTAACCCGCTTTTAACCACTTGCTTAGGATTCCTTTTTCCATCGGAATATTTTCTAACATCCAGTTATGACTGATGTTGTCAAAACATCCGCGAATATCTCCTTCCAACACCCATTGGGCGGATGTTTTGCGACTTAAAGTTCTGAACACTTGTTCAATCGCATCAGCCGTTGCCCGTGCTTTGCGAAATCCGTAAGAATGATTGTCCGAAACAGTTTCACAAATTGGGTCAAGAGCGAACAAATATAAGGCTTGCATCGCTCTGTCGGTTAGAGTTGGAATACCTAATGGGCGTCTTTTTCCGTTTGATTTTGGAATATTAACCCGTTTAAGTGGTTTTGGTTGGTAGCCGTGTTGTTTCAAGTTCTCGACAGCATTGGCTTTCTTCTGTGGAGTATCCCACAGTTGATTATCAACCCCTGCCGTTTTCTTGCCTTGATTTTCCGTCACTCGTTTAACTGCCATTGCTTTGCCGCTAAATGAATGAGTTAACAGACGTTGCAAGGCTTTCACCTTGTTCCATCTGTTTTCCTTCAAAGCCTTGACGATACGCACTTGGAGCCGATTCACATTAGCTTGAACTTCTTTCCAATCAATGGAATGCCAAGCTAAGTTTGGAGATGCACCAGCTAAATTATTTAATTCTGCCATCATCTGCTTTTCTCCTTTAAGCGGTTTGACAAGTTATCTCGCCCGTGAATGACCACACACAAGTCTGCCAGCTTTCGCCTCGAATAATGTTTCAATTCGTATCCGCTTCATTACAAAACGGCATTCGCTTTTTGTGTTTTCCCATACCCGCCTAACTATTGGCATTGTTTGCACTTTGCTTTGCTTAAAACATAAATTCAAGCAGACAGACGGGTTTACCACGTTTCATTTCAATAACCTCAATCGGGAAGGTGCAGTCTATTCGCCGATGGTGCAGCATCCGTGTTGAAGAATCTCCAAGTCCTCAATCCTGACCATTTACCTTTTTGGTCTCAGCCTAACAGCTTCTTTGGCTGATTTTAAATGACGACGCTTTGACGACTGTTCAAATACATTCACCATTCGATTGAATCCTAGCCTTAAACCATTTGAAGCTAACAGTTGTTGTCATTTCTCACAAAATGACAACCGATTAAATAATCGTCAGTTCATTGTCCCGAAAGCTCTGCACAGGTTCGTTACCAAAGCTGCACATTTCGGTAGGATACAAATGACGGAACATTTGGTTAAATCAAATCAAAGAACAAGTTTAACAATTATTGAAACGACTTCGTGTCGCACTGGAGACTTTTAACCAACGAATAATATGAGTGTTTTTGATGAAATTGTAAAAATACAGGAAATTTCACAAAAAACCTTGCTTCATAAATCAATTCTGAACCGTTTTTTTGATAAAGGCTTATCCTACTATTCCTTGATTTTGAGTTTTTTGAAGAAAATTGCACAAAAATAGAATTATGTTTTCAAAGCGTCCCGGATTGATTTTGAATGTTTGTCTTTTTTAACCGCGAGTCTTTGGACATAAATTTGCGTCGTTTTAATATTGCTGTGTCCCAAAGCCTCTTGCGTTTCCGCCATTGATTCTGAATATTCCGAAACAATTTTTGCAAAAGTGTGCCGTAGCCGGTGAATGTGAAAATGCTTGATGTCGGCTTCGATAGCGTAAGCTTCCATCCGGCGGGCAAATCCGTGAGACGTCAAGCCTTTCTTTTTAGTTGAGCCGGCTCCCTTATCGTGCCGCAGCCAAAGAGGTTCATCTTCGCCGAACATTTCCGTTCGACCGGTCGCTTCCAGATATTCAAACAAAGCGTTTTTGGTGGTTTCGTCATCCAGTTCAAAATTGAGGAAAAAACCGCCTTTGACCTTTGCCTTGATAAAAAATCTACCTTCTTTGATCTCGATACTATTGCCGCGAAGCCCGATGATCTCGGCGCGTCGCCGTCCGGTCGCGACATAAAATTGTAAGATCGCCAAATCGCGCAGATGCACCGGCTTTTTACCCATCGCATGACACGCAACAATTTCCAACAATTTTCCTAATTCTTCACGCGATAAAGCCTTGACGCTTTCCGATTGAAAGGGTTTCGCGGCTTTCGGCAGCGAAACTTTCGCCGGATTGATCGGAATAAGGCGCATCATTCCGACTTCATTTCGCAAATATTCAAAAAACTGGGAAAGTGCCGAAATCCGGTTATAAACGGTGCCATCCGCAAGTCCTTCGGTTTTCAGACTCCAGCGCCATTCTTCAACGTCGCCCGGCAAAACCCGTTCGGCGCTTTTGCCGCAAAAATCAAAAAAATCAAAAACGGCTTTACTTTTATCATTGCGAATATCGTTGCTTCGTTTAAGAGATGAATTAACCGTTCGGGTCAACCAACTCTCAACGACCGCATTAACATCAAGCGAAACTGTAAAATTTTCAGAGTTTGGAATTTGGAGTTCTTCAGAAGTTTTCACAAAGTGATTTTAGATCAGTTTTACTCAAAAATCAAGGTTACACATTTGGCAGAAATGTGTAACCTTGGCATAAATTGATTGGGTCGTTACAAGTTTTTGTCAATTTACCCATTAGCAATCATCGTGGAACCATAAGCTGTCACTGAATAACCCATAAGTTGTCATTGTGAAAATTTTCTTAATTTTCAATAATCATTTTACAGGGTTTCACTAAGGTCAGTAGTAATTTCTAATAGCTGAAGAATGGCTGCTTGAAGATCTTCCTTATTTGTGCTCGATTTCAAATGCTTTTGTAAATCCTCCCGTTTTCCAATTTTGATCGTACAGTACTAATGGCAATTGAGACTTCGGATTCCAGACACGACCTAATTCAATGCACGCTGAAACCGGCATAACCGGAAAAATATGAAGTTTGACATCCTCGCCATGAAATAGTTTTATTTCATCCAAAAGGCTTCGAATAACAGTTCTATATTCGCTTAAATGCTCCCTCTTGCGAATAAAATCATTGTTGGGATTATTGATTGTCAATTCCCAAATGGAACAGTCGTTGCCCAAAACTTTCTTTATTCTTTCATTGGAGATCGTCGCACTAAGCGAAAACTTGAGAGCAATGGTAGTGGTTTTGTGCTCGGGTTTATTGATAATGTAATTCACAATTGAAGGATCGTCTTCAAACCAAGCCCATGTTGATTCGGGTTCTTTTTTAATTTGGTAAACATCTGCTGGAAAAATGTCTCCAAACAATGTGCCGAGTTTAATAAGCAGCGGTTGGGCAGCAAAACCGAAAATGGAATAGTGTTTAACGGGTCTTTCCGCTCGCATTTGAGTTATCTTTCGCTCAAACAGTCTTTCTAAATTTCTAACTTCCGTATTCCAGAATTCTGGAGTATGGTCTTCATCCGCATTATTCTTGAGACTTAATTCTATGCAGCTTGCCTCAGCCGGGAAGCGAAATGGCACTAATCCTTCGTTAGCGCAATTTAAATTAAGAGGTGTATTATGTTTTCCAATATTCGACCCGTAAAGAACGACATTGCTTCTTTTCTCATCTTTGATTTCCGTTAGAAGCCTAATTCTTTCCTCATGCTTGTGCTTCATACCCAGTAATCTCTCTTCTGGATGACCTGCTATATCTACTTTATCAATGAGCCGATGATGAATGTCGCAAAGCAACATTAAATTAGAAATTTCTTTAGCTAATAACGGAGAACGTATTATATCCCCGCGCGGACCGCCCGGCTCGTCCGCAACGATATGTGCAACATATGCATAGTTGGATTTAACTTTAGTCAACAGATCTTCATAGAGAATTTCATTGCACCCGTCATACTCGCAACGCCCAGCAGATTGTGCCCATAAAATGAATAGTTTTCGTGGCGGAATTTTGGTTTTGCTCATAAGTATAAGTGTTTTAGGAATGATTCTAATTAATATCCTTGTTTTGATTGTGTTCCATCTCACGCAATTTAGTTACCGAGGAACGCTCTTCGCTTCGCTTTCTTTGTCAATCAATTGATGATGAATAGTGCAAATTAGCTGATACCAACGGATTTTGTGGTCAAATAAAGCTGTTGTTGAAAACAACAGGGTTAGCTTGACGACAATTTTGTGGTTGTAGCTTTGCACTTTGCAAAAAAGCTATGGTTTTCAAGGATTTTGTAGTTTGGTAAAAAGCCAACCACAAAATCCGTTGGTATCAGAAATTAGCATTAGGTTAGTGATACCTGACTTTAATTTTTCTGAAAGAATTACTTCTTCGGAAGAATCTTAATTTTAGTCTGCTATTATGTAGGCTAAGTAAGACTGCTTAAAATGCGATCCAGTGAGATTGGCTTCATATAGCTTATAGTACTACGGATGCTCCGCCCGACTACCGCACCATTCTCCAGTAGCTAACCAAATTTCATAATGAAGCAGCCAGAGTGATGTCCACGGAATGATTGTGTTTGCTATCAGTTTCGAAGGCACCCATTCACCATACTTTGACCGGTAAAGGCAAAGAACTTTCCCTCCAAACACATGTGGAATCTTCTCGCCAGGTCGGGTCTTAAGAACTGGATCCAGAACACGGACCTCAGGTCGCTCGCCGAATCGGTATATGATTTGAACCGTATACACGATACTAAGGTGAGACGGATGAAGTTTCCCAATCCAGATCAACTTGGTGCCCTTGGTTAGGACAATTTTCGATTCTGGGAATTTACTTCTTAGCTCAACACTTTGTACCGCGAGTGAGAGCGAACGGTCTGAGGTTCGTCTCTGTTGATTAATCGCCATACCAAGTGTTTTTAACGACAGTCGTGCCGACTGTGGAATTGAGTAAGCCCGATTGTGATTGCATCTTCAATTCACCTTTTATCTGACTTTCGTCAACACCTTGACCATATCGTTCCATGCTTCTGGTAACAACCTCTGATCCGAACGATTCGGATAAGTGTTCAGCAATGTTATTCAGTCCCTGTTGCTGCAGGAGCAACTCCATGTCGTATTTGACTACTGACAACCATTCAAAGAAACGCTCGGCTCGCTGAGGAAATTCGTTCCATTTGTCAGCAAAATTCTCTTTTGGATTGACGGGATTCGGTATCCACCAATCCTCGTCAATTTTGCTGATACTGCCTTCCATTCTGGAAATTATTCTGGTTAATGCCTGATATAAATCAACTTCATTTTGATAAGCCTGTGCTGCTAGCGTTGTGATTATTACAGAAATAGGTTTGTCATCTGGGTCTCCTTGATATCTAATGTCACGATGACGTTTTAATATCTGGACGGAGATCCGGAGTGGTGTTTTCACAGTGTCTTCTGCAATCTTTTCAACCTCTACGTTTCCAGCACGAGCCATCGAAGCTCGTTTTGTTTCAAATGCAACCGATTCTCTCTCTCGGAACCAGTATGCATAAGCTTTAGGGTTGCTGTGCTGCCACGCACGAAGTTGTTTATCGGTCAACAAAATACTTGTCTCAATTGAGCGGTTGAACAGATTTCCTTCTTCATCTGGTAAAGCCGGTAGGACATCCATGTGAAAGCGACCGTTATAATTCATCGCCCAACATCGGCGGCGCCTTTCCAATTTTGGTATTTCCTTCCCTTCTCGTTTCCGATGTTCGATATATCTTTTCAGTTGTTCACCAGCTCGCTCGACCAATTCCTCCTGTGAGATATTCGTTTTTGACAGGTAACGTAGATAAACAAGGTCTACATCGTAACCGCAATCTGAGGAAATCGGCTGGATGGACGTTCCCAAACGCACCGACCCTTGTGGGTAAATCTCCGAGTTTGTTCGATAGAGATCTTCATTATCTTTTCGAATCCACGCTCCGAGATGGTTGTATTTCCTAACCATCTCCTCTCTTAAGGCGTTTGGTATGTCCAGGTCGCTTGCAATCAGCGTCAATAAATTACCAAGCTGCTGCTCCCGTGTCATACCGATACTTATTCTGTCATCCATAATTTGTTACCTCCCGTTAAACTGTCCTAGTTAATTTTCAGAAAGCTCCCATTAAGCTTTCTCCAATCAAAATTAACCACCATTTATCCTAAAGCACATTCAGTGAAGAGACTGAATAACTACTTAAAAAAATTATTCCACCATTGTGTAGATAAATTGATCCCGACCAGCATCCGACCTGTCTTTCTCACGTTTTACCAACCCCAAGTTAAACAACTTCGTTAATCTTTCGTTAGCTGTCGTATGATTGATGTTTAGCTGATCTTTAATATGATTAGCCGTTAGAGGCGACCGAGCATTCGCAATCAACTCAAACGTTTCAATATATGTCTTGTGCAATTTGCCGATGATTCTGTATCCATCACCTTTTCTTTCCAGCATTGCTAAACCTAAACCCTCGAGAGCACTGATTAAATTTTCTCGTGTGTAATCGGTCAGATGTTCGACGGCTAAAAACTTATCAGTGAATTCCCCATTACGCGATAAGACTCCTTTTCCAAACAACTCATTAGCAAATGAAAAATCGAAAACCTCAATGTCTTGAACGTCGATGATCACTAATTCGAAAGATCCCGCCTTCTCAAAAAGCTCTCTCAGCTCCTTTCTAAAGAGCTTAGCTTTCTCACGCGTCCAAAGTTGCGAATCGCCGTTTCTATATAAAATAAGTCTTTCAGCCATCCTGTTCAGTGTAAGTACTGAATGAGCTTTTGTCAAGAATTAAATTTGAGGTAGCGATAAGACAACAGTGACTCCCGGCATGGGTACAGAATAAAAGGAAAGCGTTTGATTTTTGTCAGCCCGATAATAAAACGTGGCGGATCCGGATGTGATTCGTAGGGAACCCAAATACTTCTCGACAATCCTGATCAGGTGGTAAAAACCTGTTCCACGGGTCGGATCATCATATTGCGATAATCCGAGCTCTGTCGCCAGCTTGATTGCTTCAAAATCGCCTTTAAAAGCAGGAGTTTTAGGGTTTTCTCTCAGAGTTTGTGCCAGACCTACTCCACAGTCCGAAATTCCTATCTCCATAAATGAGCCTCCTCCCGAATTGAAAAGCTGTAGTGAGAAAAAGCCACAAGCTTCCTTATTGTGATCAATCGTATTTTGGCACATTTCTGATAAAGCGATTCCCAAGTTAAACGCATCATTTTTCGGATACTTCATTTCACCCCTTAGAGTATTGATCGTCCTCTTAAGTATCGGGTCAAGATCATTATGGTTTTCAATTTTGGTTAATTCAATTAGTTTTGTATCTAAACCCTTCCAATCGTCATAATCGACAAGACGAGTCGGAAGTATCTGAGGATCAAAACGAACTATCTCACATGCAACATCAAGAAAACCTGATTTGACGAAGTAGTTCCTCAAATTTGGATTTGCGACCTTTATTTTCAGCGTTCGTCCTTTTTTAGAAAGATCGAAGCACAAAGCTGTCAGCGGCACCAGACCGCCGGGGCTGATGAAAGTAAAATTACTAAGATCCAAAACTGCATCCGTTGTTTCTAATAATCTTTGGTTACGAACTATGTCCGTAAAGGTAGTCGAAATGAGCTTATTAATGTTTGACATTTATTAACTCCGAACCAATAGAGAATAAATATAAGGACAAAAACTGATTCGAGGCAGATTTGGAATCCCAAAAAACACACTTATAATAAAATATTTTCCGGATAAGTTCTAGAGTTTTGTAATACAAATTTTCCAAGCTGAGATTAAAATGGCAAAAATTCACTAATCCTTCAGTGGCTACTATTGATGAAAATAACTTTTATTCACTGTCAGTGACAATTCTCACTCAACGAGCAATTATTGCCTGGCTATGTTTATCCTTCTTAAATCTGATTTTATTGACATGTTGACGTGTTGTTTCAAGATTACTATGACCAATTGCATCCTGTGTTTCCAGTAAACCATTACCTTCAGCGACTATTCGGTCAAATGTATGGCGAAATTGATGGATATGAAAATGTCAGATTCTAGCCTGACACTTTAGGGTAAAATTCTATAACTAATGACAGCTTATGGGTAAATGGTGACTGTAAGCTATTGATTCTAGGTAAATGTTCGTGACAGGTTATGGGTTAATTTACATTTCTAACTTAAGAACTTCTCTTTTGTAAATAACTTTCTATAAATTAGATAATCATAAGCTATTTTTTATCTCCTAAATTCCAAACTCGGCCGTCCGTAATTAACAAAAAGTTTGTTTCAGGATTCGTCGATGGTTAGCGCATTTCTAATCCAAATAATTGTGTTATGAGCTAAACAGTTCAAAAGCGAAGGTGTCAGTGTCTTTATGTAAGTGAATTTTCATGAATGATGAATTCGGCAGCTGTTGCCTAAAATTTTCTGTTAAAGGGTGGAACGATAAATTCGATCGGGATTTTTTTAAGCCGTGAGTATTGGCGAATCAATCTAATAGCTTCTCTCAATCGGGGCAGATATTCAGTTGCTGTTTCCTGGTGAAATCCGATTGAGACGTAAACATCTTTCCCGGGATTTTTTTTCAAGATGGAGGCGTTTTCCTGAAAGACCTTCAACATATCGTCGCCCGTCATATAGTCGGAGAGACAGCCATTATTTGGCAGCTCAAGAATTTTCTGTCCCTTTGAGGTTTGATAAATGTAGGGTTGGCTGATTGAATTTGTCTTGGACCACAGTTTGCGGACAAATCCGTACAAATTATATTGCTCCCATTGGGGTTTTAAAAATTCGGCCGGCGTTGCCGAGGAATCTAGTGAAAAACCTTCGGCAACCAAAGCTTCCAACATATTGTCGTTGGCTTGCCAACCGCCCGCCCGAAAACTTTTGGGACGATCAAATCCTTCTCTTTGGAGAATCTCGACGCTTCGTGCAATGATCTTTCGCAGTTCCTGATTAGTGTAGGCGGTCAGCACCACTTCGTGACCGCAATCAAAACTACAACCAGCTAAATTGACTTCCCCCATAACCATCGACGGAAAGGTGCGAAACCTGACACCCGATGATTCAACCAGGCTTCGCCAGGCATGAATATGCAGAGCTTGTTCATCCTTCGGCCGTAAAATTGATTTGATTGCTTTAGTTACCTGAGCGGCATCTGCCCGGGGTTTGGTGTAATAGGCAGCATTAAGAAAATTCTGTAAGGGAATGTCAGCAAAGTCGCGTCGAAAATCCTGAATTGATTTCAGATTAGATTCCTGCAAATCTTCGCCTTCCCAGTCAACACTGACCACAATTAGAACCTTACCCTGAGCATGTGTAACTGAATTCCCCCACAAAAGTACGAGCAGGACGAAGATAAGGATTCTGACATTCATAAAATTGTTTTGATTTTGACGATTAAATATCACGGAATTTCCGAAATATGGTTTCCCTCATTCTAACTCTTTTCCAAAAGAAATAACAAATATTTGGAAAAGCGGATAGGGCTAACGCATCTTAATTTTTCAAAAACACTCAACTGTGGCAATCTCTGTTTTCAGAAGGAGATTATGAAAAACTTTCTGACCGACAGTGAAATGAAAAAGTTTCTCGCCGCCACCCGCCACAGCCGTCACGGAGTTCGCAATTTCTGTTTGGTGCTGACGGCTTACCGGCACGGACTGAGGGTTTCCGAACTCGTTGATATCCGCCTCAAAGATTTGGATTTGGAAACCGGCAGGTTATTTGTTCGCCGGCTCAAAGGAAGTCTCTCGACTCATCAGCCGATTGAAGGCGACGAACTGCGGGCGATCAGAGCGTGGCTCAGGGAAAGAGAAAATTATCCGAACTCAAGTTCAAATTATTTATTCCTCAGCGAACGCGGTCCGATGACCCGCCAAGCGATCAACTATCTGGTCGAACAAAACGGCATTCGTGCGAAACTAAATTTCAAGGTCAATCCGCATATGCTGCGGCATTCAACCGGCTACTACTTAGCCAACAAAGGCTGCGACACCAGACTCATCCAGGATTACCTCGGACACAAAAACATCACGCATACCGTTCGTTACACGCGAACCGCGCACCGCTTTGAAGGACTTTGGCGGTAAATCCTATGGAACATTTTTCCCGTTGTCGGGTAAGAGAGTGACATTACTGCCGCTCCCTCCCCTCAGAACCCCTCGGGCCAGTTTTCCGGCAAGAGGCTCAAGCCTTTGAAACGCTCTGTTGCAGAACGCGCCAGCTATTACAACTGACTCAACAATACTCAACAGCTGTTCACAGCTCTTACGAGTTAAAGGTGCACAAGCTAATCAAAAGATTGCTTTCATTTGCTTTCCTTTACAAAGTGAATTCAACTCCTTTTCTCGTTGCCAAAGACCAAACCGAAGTCTGCCCATTTTCACGTCGGGTAATGTTTCAACCCGTATCCGCTTCATTACAAAACGGCATTCGCTTTTTCGGTTTTCCTTTACCCGCCTTCCTATCGGCATTGTTTACACGTTGCTTTTCTTGAACACATTCAAGAAAAAAGACGGGTTTACCACGTTTCATTTCAATAACCTCAATCGGGAAGGTGCAGTCTATTCGCCGATGGTGCTCATATCCGTGTTGAAGAACCCACAAATCTTCAAACCTGACCATTTACCTTTTTGGTCTCAGCCTAACAGCTTCTTTGGCTGATTTTAAATGACGACGCTTTAACGACTGTTCATATACATTCACCATTCGATTGAATCCTAGTCTTAAACCGTTTGAAGCTAACAGTTGTTGCCATTTCTCACAAAATGACAACCGATTGAATAATCGTCAGTACATTGTCCCGAAAGCTTTGCACAGGTTCGTTACCAAACCTGCACATTTCGGTAGAATACAAATGACGGAACATTTGGTTAAATCAAGTTAAATCAAAGAACAAGTTTAACAATTATTGAAACGACTTCGTGTCGCACTGTGGGTTTTTAACCAATTAAGAGAAATAGTTGAAAGCGTTGGCTGTCAATTCAGCGAAGTCTACAATTTTGATCAGGAAATGGACAAGAAACCCGAACCCGTCAATATTGACAAGCGGAAACTGAAAAAATTTCAAGGTTGTCTTTTGGGCGGTGCGATTGGTGATGCATTAGGAGCGGCAATTGAATTCGATTCGATAGCGCAAATTCGTCAAAAATTCGGTCAAAGGGGATTGAGCGATTACGCGGCGGTTTACGGTCGTATCGGTGCAATTACCGATGACACGCAGATGTCGCTTTTCACTGCCGAAGGATTGCTTCGTTCTATAACCAGACAAAACCACAAAGGCATTTCTCATCCGCCTACTATCATTTATCACGCATATTTGCGCTGGCTCGAAACACAAGGCGAGAAAATCAGTAATGAACAAACCGAAACATTCATTTATGACGAAAAAAGCTGGTTGAACGAATTACCCGAACTAAATTTCCGTCGCGCGCCTGGAAACAGTTGTTTGTCAGCACTCGGAAGCGGGATTATGGGCACAATCTCAGATCCTATCAATAACAGCAAAGGCTGCGGAGGGGTAATTCGCGTTGCGCCAGTCGGATTAATCACAGATGATGCTTTCGGATTAGGATGCGAGGCGGCGGCGATCACACACTGGCATCCAACCGGATACTTAAGCGCAGGTGTTCTGGCTTTGATCATCAAAAAGATAATTAAAGGAAAAAGTTTGGTTGCAGCTGTAAATTCTGCTGTTTATGAAATTCTGCCTCAGCACGAAAATCATGAGGAAACATTTGCTGCCTGCGACAAAGCGATCAAATTGGCAAATGACGAAGCTGTTTTGCCCACACCCGAGATGGTTGAATCGCTCGGAGGCGGATGGATAGCGGAAGAAGCATTGGCAATTTCAATTTACTGCTCACTAGTTTATAAAAACGATTTTCGGAAAGCGGTTCTTCTTGCCGTTAATCATTCGGGCGACAGTGATAGCACAGGAGCGATCACGGGAAATATTTTAGGCGCGTTAAATGGTATCGATGCTTTACCAAGCTACTGGCTAGATAGGCTTGAGTTAAAATCAGCAATAGCTGAAATTGCCAAAGATATGTTAATTAATTTTCGCACCGGCGGTAAATGGTGGAAGAAATATCCGGGAGTATAGCAATTAGGTGTAGAGAATTAAAACGAAGAGAAATTGATCGGTTCAGTTAAATTTTGGCTATTGCCTTTGAAAATATAAGAGTGTTACTTTAATTCTTTTTAGACTTTAAAGTTATTATAAATAACAATAAGAAGGGACGAGAATTACCTCAAGGTCTGGAAATTAAGCAACAAGCTTTAATATATTAAATTATAGTTATTGGTTCGTAATT
>JANLTD010000890.1:0-2710 GCA_031362765.1 Acidobacteriota bacterium
TTTGGTCAGTCTTGTTTGAAAATCACGAGTTTCCATCTAATAAAACCAAAAACCAAAGAGCAAAAACCAAAGACCTAAACAGATACATCATATATCAAATATTTCAGTAGTTTTACATCCGCAACTATTTGTGGACGGTGGGCTGATTAATTCGATTTCAACGCGTTTTTATGGTATCAATAAACCTTTCAATCCGTCCGGAAAGATTGAAACCCGAATGAATCTAATGAAGGAAATCAGCGTCATCGGCGCGACTAGCTCGCTCGGCATAAATATTGTTTCGCTTTTGGCAGAAAACGGTTATCAAATTTACGCGAGTTATCGCTCGGAATCGCGCGTTCCCGCCGCGTGGCGCAAAAATCCTTCGATCATTCTGCAAAGATCGGATCTGAGCGAACAAACAGATTTCAAATATCTTTGCCGCGAATCGGTCGTCTGGCTCGCGCATCTTGAACAAGGCAGATTCAACGAACGCGAACCGGAAGTCAATCTTCAGCCTTTTAAAAATTTCCTTGCTCAAACCCAACATTCACCGACCGAAAAATGCGTTTTTGTTTCGTCCGGCGGCGCGGTGTACGGCGACCCGTTATTTTTACCGATCACCGAAAAACATCCGCGCAACCCGCTTTCGTCATACGGAAAGGCAAAACGCGCAATGGAAAACAAACTTTCAGAATTTGGCGGGAAAACAGATCTTAAAACCGCGATCATTCGTCCCGGAAACATTTACGGCTTTGAAGATCCGCGCCGCGCAAGCAAGGGAATCATCGCGGCTTTCTTAAACGCGATCCGTACCAAAACGTCTTTCACCTTGATCCACAAAGGACAAACCGTCCGCGATTTTGTTTATGTGACGGATGTCAGCCGGGCAATTTTAGCGGCGGTTGAAAATAATCAAAAAGAAATCATCTGGAATGTCGCGACCGGAAAAGGCGTCACGGCAGCGGAAGTTTTGGAAATGCTTCAGGAAATATCAGGCTTTGAAGAACCCGCGATCAACCACATTGAAAACTTCGCTTCGGATGTCAGTAAAAATATTTTATCCATCAAGCAAATCACGACCGAATCCGACTGGCTTCCGCTTGTCAATCTAGAAAACGGCATTTCCAAAGTGATCGAAAATTGGCGAAGCGCTGAAAAAAGCGTATCGAAAACGATTTAACCGCAAATGTCTTTGTAGATCTTCAAAAATTCGAGTGCGATTTCCGGCGGCAAAAGCGTTTTGCCAAACTCCAAATTATTCGCGCTCACGTTCGTTCGCAAAGGCTTGTTTTCAAGAAGTTTAATGATCTTTTCGGCTATATCTTCGGGCGCTTGCGAACAAAAGAGACAATTATCAGGCTCCCTCAGATAATCTGCCGCGGCACGGATCCTGGTGGTCACGATCGGCAGACCGACCGCGACCGCTTTGAATAAAACATTTGGAAAACCTTCGGCGTGTCGTGTCGGGAAAACGAACAGATCGCTTTCGAAAAAATATTTCGTCACTTCGTCTTCGGGAATATAACCTGTAAATTTGACCTGCGCTTGCAAGCCTAACTTTTCGACTTCGCTTTTTGCTTTCGGCAGGGTTTCGCCGTCGCCGACGGCGTGCAAAACGAACTTGAATCCGCATTCGCTGAGAAGCGAACAAGCGCGAATCGTTTCAATCAAACCTTTTGCGGCGATAAATCGCGAAACGAAAAGAATCTCAAAAACATCATCTTTTTCTTTTTGATCGCGGACAAAATCTTCGGGTAACGAGGCGTGAATCGTCACGGCATTCTTCACAAAATAGAACTTCTTTTCGTCAAACCCGAGCCCTATAAAATTCGCCTTTTCTTCCGACGTATGGACACCGAAACCGTCCACCCGTCGTTTCAGATAATTTATCAAAACCCGCGTCAAAAAATTTGCGTTTGTAAATTCTTCGGCGGCCGAACCGTGAAGTTTGAAAAATATTTTTGCTTTTCCGGGTTTCATCAAGAAAAGCGAAACCGAATCGCGCAAAATCGTCCGCAGGTCAAATGCTGTATTTAGATGAATCAGGTCGAAACTGTCTTTTTTCAACGCTTTGCGAAACCGCCGCGCCGTTTTCAAAACCCGGCGAATACGTGCGAAAAAAGGCGTCGGTCTATCTTTATCGCCATAAACATAGACTTCTTCGGTCACGTCCGCGCCGAAATTTCTCAGCGCTTCGACAAACGGCGGCTCGCTCGCGATCGGCCCGCCCCAGGAATCTTTCGCCGGCATTCCGACCAGAATTTTCATTTCGATCTTGGAAATTTGATGAGATAAAAAATATCGGCGAGCTTTATTGTGCAATCAATCGAATCAATCGTAATCTCTGATTCTAAAGTGTTGTAATAGAGATATTTCCACGCGCCGTCGGATTGTTTGATAAAATGCTCAACCAGACATTTATCCTGCGAAACCAAAACATAGTCGGTCAATGTCGGATTGCAGATGTTATAACGATGGAATTTATCCGTGCGGTCAAATTCGGCGGTTGATTCCGACAAAACTTCGATGATAACTCTCGGATTCAAAACAACGTCGCGGTGTTTGTCGTGATATTCCGGTTCGCCGCAAATCACGACCAAATCAGGATACGAGATCATTCCCTTTTTGAGCGGGCTTTTCGGCGGCATAAATCCGCTCCGAATTTTTGTATCCTTTGTCCGCACGCGACAATGTTTTTCGTAAATAGAATTTCCTATTAAACGAACCA
>JANLTD010000949.1:0-2755 GCA_031362765.1 Acidobacteriota bacterium
GCCGCGACCGCAAAAAAATGGGCGCGGTTCTGCCACGAAACCTGTTCCCAATCAACAAGCCGAATATAAGCTTCATGGACCAGCGCGGTCGCCTGCAAAGTATGATCGGCGCGCTCATTTTGCATATAACTCCGGGCGAGTGTCCGCAATTCACCGTAAACAAGCGGCAAAAGCTCGGCGGGCGCTTTCCCATCGCCCTCATTGATGCGGTTGAGCAAAATTGTCACGTCAATTGAATCAGGCATTCTTACAGATAACTTCGGGGAATGTTTAGAGATTATACGCCTAATAGAAGAAAAATAAAATTTTTTTCATTTTTTTGAGCCGAAATGCCGGCTTTTTTTGCCTTATAGGGCGAGCACAGATCTTTTGTCCGAATCTCTGGAGTTAAAAAACGATGAAAAAGCCTGTTATGAAGTTAAAGATCTCCCGCCGGCGGATCAATTTATTCTTTTTTTGTTTATTGTTCGGCGGCGTTTTGTTTACCTGGCAAAGGGTTGCCACTCTGCAAATAAAACAAGAACCGACAATCGAAAAACCTGCCGAAAATCCGGTCTCGATTCATTCTTCGGGACGCGGTAATCCGCACGTCAATTTCACGGACGGCGCGAACCTGGAATCGCCGAACATCGGAAAAGACGATAACTATCAGCCGACAGTTTTAGCTTCCGCCGATTTCGATTCCGACGGCATCGCCGATTTCGTGACGGCTGACAATTCGGGCCATTTGAAATTTTATCGCGGCGTTGATTTGAAACGCGGTGACGCGGGGATAAAGAGAAGGGGCGAAGGGGCGAAGAGGAGAAAGGGAGAAATTGCGCCTTTTGAGTTGACCGATAAAGTTATCTCTTTGAACATTTCGCCGGATTTTCTTTTCGCCGGAGATTTTAACGCGGACGGTCGGCAAGACATTTTGGCGACGGCGAAAAATTCTAATTTTCTCGTGTTTTTAGCCGGCGACGGGCGCGCGAATTTTTCTGAGCCGAATGGCGTTTCAGTAACGGGACAAATTACCGCTTTGACCGTCGGCGAAATCGGACGCAAAGACGGACAGACAGATGTCGCGGTTGCCGTTTCAAACAAAACGGGCGCATTTCTATTCGTCTTTGAACATCCCGAAAGTGCGTTCAAACACAAACCCGAAGTTTTCAAACTTCCTGCCCCCGCAACGGATTTGGCAATCGGCAACCTGGACGAAGATTTCTACGCCGATGTGGCGGTCGCAAGCGGCAATGACCTGACAATAATTCACGGACGCGGACAGGCGTATCCGTGGGATTTGATTCCAACTTCGGGCATCAAACGCCCGAATGCAGTTGTCGCAACACGCAAAATGCCGTTTGCGATTTCGGCTTTGACGGTTGGCAAATTTGGCGACAAACGCGGTCAAACTTTGGCGATTCTCGGGCAAGACGGAAACATCTATCGTCTCGAACCGAATCGGCAGGAAAAACCTTCAAAAAACAAACTGCCGGAACAAGCAAAAACGCAAGCGGTGAAAAATTTGTTCGTGCCGACCGATGCCGAATTTAGGAATTTTGCGACAATTGCCGCGCCGCAGATGAGCCGCGAAGAAGCGGAAAAAAACGGTGTGTCGTTTGTTGATACTGCGGAAATATCAAACGGAAAATATGCCGAATATCTGCAAAAGAAACAGGAAGAAGCAGCTGAGAAATATAAAAACACGGACAAAAAAGAACTCGAAAAAATGGTCATCGAAGGAATGCCGAAAACCGCCGAGCAACGCGAAAAAGCGAAGCAAGGATTTTTGCGGAGCATTTCGGGTTCACCTTCGACGCTTGCAAAATGGAGCGTTGAAACGCTCGTCGCGGGTTCACAGTTTGCCAGTGTTTCGGCTTCAAATTCATCACAAAAAATGCTCCGGGTAAATGTTTCGAGCGGCAATCTGGACGATATTTTGTTGGTTGATACGATTGGCAATCGGGTTCAACTCGTTCAGAGTTACGGCTTCAGCCGTGAAACCGCCAGCGAAGCGCGGCGGTTTCTCACGTCTAAAGACGTAACTCTGAACGAAGTCGTAAATCTTGATGTCGAAGGCCATCCGCTGGCAGTTCTGCCGATGCGTTTGAACACGGACGCGCTGAGCGATTTGGTGGTGTTGCGAAGCGGCGCGTCAGTTCCGAGCGTGGTGATGACCGCGCCCGCAAACACCTTTACCGTAACCAGCACCGATGACACAGGCGATTGTCAGGTTGGCAATCCGTGCAGTTTACGAAGCGCGATTTTGCTTGCTAATTCAAATATCGGAGTTGATGACATTAACATTAATGTGGCGATAATTACGCCGACATCCGAGCTTCCGGTCATTACCGAAGGCGTCAATATTTTCGGTTCTCTCAACGGCAGCGGTCAGCCGTCGGTCGAAATTACGGGCGTAAATGTTCCGGCACCGGCAGACGGTTTGAAGATTCGCACCATTGACACATTTGTTTTCGGAATAGCGGTCAATAGTTTTAAAAGCGTCCCCGACGGCAATGGTAGTCTAATCGGCGGCAACGGTATCACGATTGAAAGCACAATCGGTTCGCCGGGCAACGGTAACAACACGATTCTGGGAACATTTCTCGGCATGGACACCACAGGAAATGTGGACAAAGGCAATGACGCGACGGGCTTGAATATTTTCGACGCGGACGACAATGAAATTATCCAGAACGTCATTTCCGGCAATAACGGCGCGGGAATCTCCGTTGTTGCCGGAAATTCAAATGTTTTTCTGTCAAACATTATCGGT
>JANLTD010001024.1:0-1893 GCA_031362765.1 Acidobacteriota bacterium
GTGCTTCTTTGTGTCAAATCATTTATTGATGCCCGTCGTTCAGGGGCAGTTTGATCTCGACGCGCAAACCGTCTCCCGTATTCCGGGCATTGATCTCTCCTTTGTGTGCTAAAACGGCGCGTTGGGCGATTGCCAAACCAAGACCGACGCCGCCGGATTTTCGCTCACGCGCTTCGCCAATGCGGTAAAACGGGCGAAAAAGATTTTCGAGTTCGGCTTCCGCCACACCGTTGCCGTAATCTTTAATATCAATCACGGCGTTGCCGTTCAGGTTTTTGAGCGAAACTTCAACCGTTGTTTTCTCATCTGTGTAGCGCACGGCATTGCGCAAAACATTCTCGATCGCGCTCCGTATAAGATTTTCGCTGCCTAAAAAGCGAATGTCTTCGATCGCAGTGATCTTGACGGTTTTGCCTTTTGCCTGAGCTTCAAAATCCGCGTCCGAAACGGTTTCTTCGACCAGCTTTTTCAAATTGATCTTTTGTTTTTCGAATTCCTGAGCGCCGGTTTCAAGTTTTGAAAGAATCAGAAGTTTCGAGATCATTTCGTTCAAACGGTTCGATTCTTTTTCGATCCTTTCAAGCATCGGGTGTGTCTCTTTGCCTGATTTGTTTTTCGCGATCTCGAGCGCGACATTCATTCGTGCCAGCGGCGAGCGCAATTCGTGCGAAATATCCTGCGTCAGACGCTTTTCGGATGTCACCAAAGATTCGATCCTTTCTGCCATTTCGTCAAAATCTTTGGCAAGCTGTGAAAACTCGTCGCGGCCTTTTCCGGCTTTTTCCCCGACCCGCGTTTGAAGTTCGCCGCTCGCAAATTTTCGCGTCGCTTGCCGAAGTTTGCTGACGGGCGAAGTCAGATACCGTGCCAAAGCATAACAAACGAGTCCACCTGTCAGGATCAGCGCCAGAATTCGCAAGACCAATGACGTGACATCCGGAACAATGAACGGTTGCGGCCTTTTGAGCTGAAGTATCAGCACATGATCGGCTGAATTCTTGATGCGGATTTTCTTTGCTGCAAAGGTTTCTTCAGCCAAACGGTCAAATTCAACCGAATCGCTCCCGATCGCCTGGTCAAATAATTTCATTCCATTTGGCGAAATATCGTCGCCCGAGACCTTTCGGCGATTTTGATCAAAAAACGCAATTACTATTACGCGATCGGACGACTTTAATCTTAATAAATATTCATCTAATCCTTTTTGTCCCTCGTTTTGATAAATTTGCGCCGCAGTTTGTGCCTGAATGTTGACATTTTCGGAAACAAATATCCGCCATTGCCGCACGAAGGGCTCATTTTGCGTCGTCCAATTGATAAACGCGAAAACGCCGACGAGCATTGCGATCGCCAGCCAAAACCATAAAAATATTTTTAGAAATAAACTCATTTCGATTTTGGATTTCGGATTTCGGATTTCGGATTTGGGATTTTTACGAATTAAATCCGAAATCCGAAATCCCCAATCCCCAATTAAACCACTGTGTAAATATATCCGACTGAGCGAATTGTCTTTATTCGTTCGCTTTGATCAGTGCGTAATCCGATTTTTTTCCGCAGATTACTAACGTGCATATCAAGACTTCGGTCAAAGGGCGACAAACGGCGATCCAAAACCCGTTGGCTCAGATCTTCTTTTTTGATGACTTTACCGGCTTGTTCGAGAAGCGCGACCAGTAGATCAAACTCAACCGCTGTCAAATTGACGTCAGTCCCGGCGATTTTCGCACTTCGTCCGGTCAGTGAAACTTCGATGTCCTCAACCGTAAAAGTTTCAGCTGAAACCTGTTTGTTTTCATCACTGTTCTGGACCCTGCGCAAAACTGCCCGAAGCCTTGCAACAAGCTCGCGCGGATTAAATGGTTTTGGCAGGTAATCGTCCGCGCCGATCTC
>JANLTD010001034.1:0-3625 GCA_031362765.1 Acidobacteriota bacterium
GATCCCGGAATTGATCGAAACACAGTTCGGAGCGCGCGTTCGATGGGCGGCCGGCGTCGTCATTGTGCTTGGCGGATTGCTCAATATGGGCGTTTTCCTGCGCGTCGGCGGACAATTTCTGGTAAAGGTCATCGGATTGAGCGTAACGTCGTTTGAATTCGCCGGTTACAAGCTCGGTTATTTGGAAATAATTATGACCGTCCTGTTGATCGGCGTCGCAACCTACACGATCTTCGGCGGAATGCTTTCGGTTTTGATCACCGATTTCCTGCAGTTCGTTGTGATGAGTGTCGGTCTGATCGCCGTCACGATCTTGATCCTGGTCAATGTCGGCTGGGACAAACTCGTCACGACGGTTGAAACGAATTACGGAGCCGGCGGTCTGAATCCGTTTGTTCATCCCGATCTGGGGTGGCAATATGTCGTCTTTCAGTTTATGCTCAATTTCGCGGCGGTTCTGACCTGGCAAACGACGATCGCGCGGGTTCTGGCCGCGAAAGACACCAAGACCGGACAGCAGATCTACACACGCACGAGCTTCTTTTTTGTGTGCCGCTTTTTGATTCCCGGAATTTGGGGAATTGCCGCGCTGGCGACGCTCGGGCAAACGTCCAACACACTTGAAGCAATGCCGACGTTTTTGGCGACATTCGTGCCGGTCGGTTTGATTGGGCTTTGCGTGGCGGCGATGCTGGCAGCGGATATGTCCACCGATTCGAGTTATATGCTGACCTGGGCAAGCGTCATCTATAACGACATTCTCGCCCCTTTCCGCAAGGGCAAATGGTCGGAAAAAACCGGCCTTTTTGTTAATCGCTCGCTGGTCGCGCTGATCGGCGTTTTCCTGCTTTTCTATGGTCTTTGGTATCCGCTCGAGGGCGACGTTTGGACATATCTCGGCATTACGGGAACGATCTATCTGGCGAGTATTTCGGTGCTGCTAATTTCCTGCTGCTATTGGAAACGCGCCAATAACTGGGGCGCGATCGCTTCGATCATCGTCTCGGCGCTGATCCCGATCGCATTTTTGGTTTTGGAAAAAAACTCTTCGACCAAGGATCTGGCGAAACAGATCGGGCCTTATTATTCAGGCATAGCCGCTTATGTCTGCTCGGCGTTGGGAATGATCGTCGGTTCGCTTTTGAAACCGAAAGGAGTTGAAAAAATATGAAAATGTTTTGGTTTTTGCTGACGGTCTTTGCGCTTGTTTGGTATATTTTTGTCACGCTATATGTTTCTTTTCGCGGGGTCGCCGATATTAAAGGAATGCTGAAAAGGCTTTCCGACAAGGCAGCCGAGTCCGACAAATTGAACGAATCCAATAATGCCCCATCTGACTAGGTCTCTTCGAAGTTTTGCGGTTGATTGTTATTCGGAATAAGTGAAATGTGATAGGTGATAAGTGATAAGTCGGTTTTACCTATCACCTATCACTTTTCACCTATCACCTGTAGCCAATCTAGCCGCTTCTGATTTTTAATTTTATATTTAACAATTGATTTTCGCCCGGCAATCCTGATTTGAGATCTCAGATCTGAAATCTCAAATAATAATTGCAAGGCGAAAATCAATTGTTGAAAATTAAATTAAGAAATAAAAGCGATTAATTCGGAATCGGTGATAGGTGAAAAGTGATAGGTGATAGGTAAAACCCACTTATCACTTTTCACCTATCAATTTTCACTTATTCCGAATGACAGCCAACTGCATAACTCCGAAGTTAATGCGCGCTTGCGTGCGTCGGCAATAAATATGTTTTGGTGACTGGTGCGCGCGTCTGAAGGCAGAGCGCGAAGACGTTTAGAATTTAGATTCAGCCGCTTTGACTTCCTATTTTGAACACCATTCAGCGTAAGCCTCGGAAATTCCGGGATTATTTGAATCCATCGCCGACACTTTTTCGCTGACAGCTTTGTATATTTTTTGCTGATGAAGATAAAGCGCCGCGAGCGGAGCGGCGATTTCGGCGAGATAAATCAGAAGAGTGATCAACCAATGGCCGAACGAGAAAAACACAATATTAACAAGTATCGTCAGAAACAACACCGCAAATAAAAGTAAAATAAGGGTCGCAAATTCCGTCGTCCATAATTCCTCTTTTGCCCTGCGGTAAATATCGTTGATCGTTTCTTTGTATTTTTGAAAATTGTCCGACATAAAAAAGACGTGGCGATGAAAGCCTCGTCTAATGATAGTTGATTTTGCAAATTCGTGCTTATTTTCGGATCACGCGGATGATTTCGCCCGGTGCGCTTTCTGACCCCAAAGAATCAACGGCGCGGATATAGTAGTAATAAACTTCGCCCGACGCCACGCCTTCGTCCTTGTATTCGGTCGTCGGGATCGGCTCTTTATTGCGGCGTTCCCATTGTTCGAGCGGCACGTCTTTATCAGCCGAGCGGTACATATTATAGCCGACAAGATCAACCAGAGGATTTTGCTCATATTGGTTTCCGGCGTGATCGGTAAAAGTTGTTTGCGGCGAAAAAGGTGCGCTTTCATTGCCGTTTGCTTCGACTTGTGTGAGCTTGTAAAAATATCGAACACCGGCCGCCGCCGCCGGATCCTTAAAATTTCCGTCCGCGATCGGCTCATCGGTCAATCTTTCCCAAAAGACAAACGGCAGATCTTCATTGACCGAACGGTAAACGTGAAAGCCGACATATTTTTTGTCAATTTTCTGCAGAAGTCTCTTTTTCAACTTGTTTTTTAGACGCTTTTTCATACTCAAATCTGATCTATCAATTTTCGCCGAGTTCTTCAAGAATTTTCTTTTCCAATTTATCGCCTAACCAAAATCCGGCAACATTTTTTAATTCATTTAAGACTTCGCGCACTTCGTTAATAATTTTTTCTTCCTTTGCTTTTATCAAAACGCCGACTAAACCGACTGTTTGCAATCCTTCGTGACGAGCGATGTTTGTTCCGATTCGTTCGTCCATCAAAAGCAAATCGCAGTTTATTTCCAAAGCTAAAGCGATGGCTTGCGCCTCGCCTTCATCAAGATTTATTTGCAGTGTTTGGACTTTTTGCAAGTTTGTCGGCGCGGTAACTTTTATCCATTTAGCCGTTTCGTATTCACTCAAATCTTTACCGAATTGCTTGAGCGCGCGAATTTCCGCATCAACCGCGGTCGGAATGATGATTTCCGCGAAAAGTTTTTGGAGAATATTGAGACGCTGAATCAAAATCAGATTGGAAACGGGCGAAGTGTCGGAAACAATTATCATTTGAATAAACCGATGGTCTGCAAATCGCGCTCATAATCTTCTTCGCCGTAATGAATGGGAATATTTCTTGCCGCTAATTCTTTCTGAAATTCAAACTGATGAAGCCCCGCCAATTTGCTCGCCTGTCCGAGCGTGAGTTTTTCTTCTTGAAAAAGAATCAGCGCGACTTTCAATAAAATCTCTTTCGCAGAAAGCCCCGATTGCGCGATAACTTGATCCGGTATTTCGACTATCATAGTAGAGAAATTATAACACCAAAGGCAGATGAATCTGCAACAAAACCAAATAAAATGCAGAAACGCGACTATGTTTAATATCTACAAGATCGGATTTAGAAACTCTTGAAGTGCTAGTTTTAGAAGTTACACCATCTCCAGATAACAAAAACGACGAAG
>JANLTD010001113.1:0-1527 GCA_031362765.1 Acidobacteriota bacterium
AACAGTCCACAAACATCTTCAAACCATCCGCAATATCAACATAAAAAATGTTTGGAACCAACTTATCAAATTTCATTACCTTTTCTCCTTCCCTTATTAAAAATCTATTTAAGCTCCTTCGCGCCATCAGGCACATTCCCATAATAAATCTCGCTATGTGTTGAGACAAATTCCTTCGCCTTTTCTACCTTTCCGTTATTTTCAATGAAGCCGCTTGAAATAGACAATCTCCGGGTCATCTTCGTCCAGATTGTGAATCACTCCGCTCAAGACTTGAGCGGTGCTTTGCCGGCAATGATAGCATCGGCAAATTTGAAAGGTTGGTCGAAGTGAACAACTTTGGAGTCTGGCAAAGCGATTCGATATGCCGCACCAACGCCGCACCCGCACCGCTTCGCCGATAGTCTGAGCCGATGTAAAGCATATCAATAAAACCGCTGTGATAAAAACTGTAGCTGAATACGCCCTAACCGATAACTTTTTCGGACCCATCGGCGACAAAGCATTCGCCCGAGGTTATGGCATGCCGAACAAACTCCCGACGTTCATTTTCACGCTGTGCGATTAGGTGAACCGAGCAAATTGCTCTCATTTTCAACGGCTGGACGAATCAAATATCTCTGAAGCGAAATGACAATCAAATCTCGGCTTACTCTATTGAGAAATTTATTCATCATCTGAACCTTCAAAATCTCCCACATACGCACCTCGAACATACAAGATTTTTACAGTATCTTCCTGAATCGTAAAAATTACGCGGTAACGGTCAATCACGAATTGTCGTAACGTTATGCCAAACTCTTTATTTTCGGGTGCAATCGGGCACGATTCGGGAAACTGCTTTAGACGCTTTTTACAATTCGTATTTATTGTGTTTAACCATTGTCCGGCTTTCGTTTTTCCCCATACATCTACGCCCCAAAGAAATGAAGTCCGCAAGTCGTGTTTTGCTGTTGGCAAAAATTCAACTCTATAGCTTTTCATCTAGTCTTTAAGCGTAACGCCGTATTCTTTGGCAAGTTCGGAAAAAACTTCTTCCATTGTTTGGCATTCAACGCCGCTGTTTAATTCTTCGATACGTTCTTTCAAAACTGCTACTGTTTCGGCATATTCTTTTGCTTCAACCAAATTTTGATAGCTCTCTGCATCCATTATGACGGCGTCGGCTTTGCCATTAACGGTTAAGATCACAGGCTGTTTAGTTTTTTTTAATTGTTTCAGTATTTTTGAAGCATCTCTCTTAAAAACACTTACAGATTGTATATCGCGGATAACATTCATAACTTAATACCTCATATGGAGTTGAATTGAACTCATAATTTGATGCTATATTAATAATCAATGTGAGTCAACACAATGCAAAAACAGTCGCGGCGTTTATTTTCACGCTGTGCGATTGAAATTGCCTCTTTGTCATTTTTCAACGGCTGGTGAAATTGAAATCATATTTCACACAAAAATTTAATGATGTTCCTTCGCCCCATCAGGCACATGCCCACGATAAATCTCGCTTCCTGTCGCCTTAAA
>JANLTD010001157.1:0-4166 GCA_031362765.1 Acidobacteriota bacterium
TCAGAAGCGAAATGAGAACAAATCTCATCGCCGTTTGTCCGAACCGCGTCGTTTGCCGGATTTTTCAAAGTCAAAATGGTCGTCGTTTCGCTGACAGTTTCAATTCGTTTTTTCTTTGTTTGCATAATCACGTTGGCAAATCTTTGCTCTATCCTGATTTCGGTCGTATAATTTCAAAAAACAATTTAATCTGTAAAATTGTTCCAGCGACATCTTCGTTTAACCGCACCAAAAAAGTCTTGGAGTTTTTCAGACAAAGTTATGACATTTTTCTGACATGAGCGAAACGACAGAAAACAAAGGCTTTATTTACGAATTCGGGAAGTTTGTACTTGACCCGCAGGAGAGAGTTTTGCTTAGCGACGGTAAACCCGTTCATTTGACCGATAAGGTTTTCGACACGCTTTTGCTTCTGATTCAACATAACGGACGGCTGCTGACAAAGGACGAAATGATGGCAACGCTGTGGACGGAATCGTTTGTCGAAGAAAGCAATCTGACGAAAAATATCTCGCGGTTGCGGAAAATTTTGAACACCGAAGGCGTTGAGCTGATCGAAACTCTGCCGAAACGCGGGTATCGTTTTGAGGCGGATGTCAGGGAACTTGACGGCGCAACCAGTTTGCTTGTTCATCGGCGGCTGCACCTCAAAGTTACGCAAACCCTTGAAAATGATAACGACCAAAAAACAGCGATCAGCGCAATAACACCCGATCAAATTCACAGCATCGCCGTTCTGCCTTTTCATCCGTTGGGTTTAATAGCGGACGATGAATTTTTCGGTTTGGGTCTGACCGACGCGCTGATCACACAGTTAAACCGTGCCGGACAAATTGCGGTTCGCCCGACGAGTTCGATTCTGAAATACAATACGTCGGAACAAAACGCTGGTAAAGCCGGTCAGGAATTGCAGGTTGACGCGATCCTGGAAGGAAAATTCCAGCGTCTCGATAATAAATTGCGCCTGACCGTTCAGATGTTTCATACAACCAGCGGCGATTCGCTTTGGGCGGACAGTTTTAATACTGAAATTCAAGATATTTTCACGGTTCAGGACAAAATTGCCGAGCGTGTCGTTGGTGCTTTGACCAAAAAGTTGACTGAAGAAGCGCAGTCCAACCTCAAAAAACGCTACACGGAAAATGTCGAAGCCTATCAGGAATATCTCAAAGGACGCTATTTTTGGAGCCAACGCACAGCGGAAGGTTACGACGCGGCGCTGGTTTGTTATCAAAAAGCCATCGAAATTGATCCGTTGTATGCGCTCGCCTATTCGGGAATTGCGGATATTTACAATTTGCTGCCGCTTTTTGACGGCTTTACGCCGCGTGAGTGTTTTCCAAAAGCGAAAGCTGCCGCCTTGAAAGCTCTTTTTATTGACGGAAATCTGGCGGAGGCGCACACTGCGCTCGGACTGACCCAGTTGCATTATGACTGGAATTGGTCGGGGGCAGAGGTTTCATACCAAAACGCCATTAAATTAAATCCGAACTATGCGGCGGCTTATCAACTGCTCGGAGTTTTTCTGCTCCGTGTAAATCGTCTCAGCGAAGCCATCGTCGCGCTCAAAAAAGCACAGGAACTTGACCCGGTATCGCCGATCAACGCCGTGTGGTTGGCAGAGGTTCTGCGTTATTACGGAGAAACAGAAGCATCCATCGAACTTCATCTGGAAACGCTTCGTACTTCGCCGGATTTTTTCCTTGCTCATTATCATCTTGCTTTTTCCTATATTGATGCCGGCCAACTGGATAAGGCGGAATATCATCGCCAAAAAGCCGTCAGCCTGTCAAAAGAAAATTCCCTCACTGTTTCGCTGCAAGGCGTTTTGCAAGCGGCACGCGGCGACCGTTCGGAGGTGCAGAAAACTTTGGATAAACTGTTGCAAATGAAGTCTGAAAAATATATCAGCAGCACCAATATCGCGGCCGTTTATGCCGCGTCGGGCAATGCCGCAAAGACGCTTGAATGGTTGGAAACCGCTTTGACGGAGCGCGACGCGAATCTGACCTGGATAAAATTTGATCAGGAATTTAATCTTTTGGAGAAGGATCCGCGTTTTCAAACTATTTTACAAGAAGTCGGGCTGGCAGAGAAAAGAGTCAAGTTATTCGAAACACCGGAATTTAAGAAAATCGGCCGTAAAACTCTTTTGGCGTGCGGCATTTCGGCACTGTTAGTTATTTTGGTTCTCGGATTTTACCTCAGGAAAGGTCAAAACCCACTCACAAGAAATCAATCTGAAAACGTCGCTGTTCGGCTGACCGATAATACCAAAGGCGATAATCACCCGCATTGGACAAAGGACGGGCGCATCAGATTTTTACGAACGGGAAGCGATAAACAAACCGAGTCAGTGGTGATGAATGCGGACGGCACGAATCAAAGGGAAATCAAAGACTTTAACAATCTGCAATACGGCTTTTGGTCGCCCGACGAACAGAAAGTAATGTTTGTCAAACGTGGTGACAGAAATGCAAATTATATTGCCAAAGCGGACGGTTCGGAGGAAATTACGCTTCCGTTTTTCAGCGGAAATTTCGATTGGTCGCCTGACAGCCAAAAAATCGTTTATCAAAAAAGCGTTAATGCCGACGACTCAGATATTTTTGTTTATTCGCTCGAGACGGGGAAAAGCGAAAACATTACAAATAATCCGGCGTTTGATGCCGACCCATCGTTTTCGCCGGACGGCAAACAGATCATTTTTGGGAGTCAGCGTGACGGAAACGCCGAAATCTATTTGATGAACGGCGACGGAAGCAATGTCCGGCGGCTGACAAATCATCCGGCTTGGGACAGCCATCCGGTTTTTTCGCCCGACGGGACGACCATCGCCTTCCCTTCAAACCGCGAGAGTGAAAACTCCGATGTTTATCTGATGAACCCCGACGGCAGCGGCACCGTCAAACGCTTGACCGATTGGCAAACCGAGGAGTATGTCGAACCCGGTTGCTGGTCGCCGGACGGGACGCAAATAATTTTTTCTTCCGACCGCGACGGCAACGACGATATTTTCGTCATCAGTGCGGAAATTTACCACCCGCGTCTTGTTTTGGCGGACGAAACGCACAATCTTCAATTTCCTTTCGTATCAGCGGACGGTACAGAAATCGTGTATCAAGCCGAAATGGCAGACAAAAGCGGCGAACTTCGCATTTTCAAACCGGAAAGCCAACAAAGCCGCCTTGTTCTCAAGACTGAAAATGCTGACACCACGCCTGCTTTCTCGCCGGACGGGACGCGGATCGCGTTTCAGACTCGCCTCGAATCGAATACGGAAATTTGTTTGATAAATGGTGACGGCAGCAATTTAACGAATTTGACACAGAACGCGGCGCGAGATGTCAGCCCATCCTGGTCGCCCGATGGCGGTCAAATCGCTTTTGCCAGTAATCGTGACGGCAACTATGGCTCTTTTCAACTTTTCTTGATGAACGCGGACGGCAGTGATCAGCACCGAATTTATTCGACTAACGGGATGAGTTTTTCGCCCGCCTGGTCGCCCGAGGGCAAACAAATAATTTTCACTAACGATAAAGCCGATGGCGGTATCGGCAATTTTGAGATTTATAAGATCCGGCTTGAAACGGGTGAAGCCGAACAACGCTTAACTTTTCGTCGGGGTTCCGACCGACAAGCCGTTTTTTCACGAGATGGAAAAAAAATTGTTTTCACCAGTAATATGGACGGAAATGCTGAGATTTACTTGATGAATTCAGACGGTTCGGGTTTGCTGCGTTTGACTCGTAATACTGCGGAAGACATCACGCCGCAGTTTTCCAAAGAGGGAACGAGTATTATTTTCAGCAGTAATCGCGGCGGTAAATTAGCGATATATGAAATCCGGCTTTAACCCATTTGCATTCCATAAAATCGGCTAAAAGTTGCGTTTTCAAAAATTCTTTTCATTTTACTTCGTCCAAATAAAGGACAAAAGTAACGTAACTGATGTTACGTAGAAGATTTGAATTTGCGGCTGTGCCGTCTGATGTGCGGAAAGGCTCTGCCTTTCCGAAAGGCTTACCCCAATTCTCCGAGGCTACGCCTCGAATGGCGGCAGAGCCGCAAAGAAAATTAAGAAATCGCACGGAAAGGCACAGCCTTTCCGCACACCTGTCGGCGAAGCCCTTGAAAATTGCGTTACATCAGTAACGTAAGACTTT
>JANLTD010001161.1:0-1839 GCA_031362765.1 Acidobacteriota bacterium
GATTGGTTTGAATGCAAAAGAAGTTCGCAAATTAATGGAAGTTAGAGATCAAACAGGCGTGAAAATTCAGGAAGCATTTATGGTGCGGACTCATCCGAAATGGCTTGCCGTCCGCGATCTTGTTCGGCAGGGAAGAATCGGCAAATTGCGGGCGATCGCGGGATTTTTCAGTTATTTTAACGATGATCCATCAAATATTCGCAACAAACCGGAGATCGGCGGTGGCGCGTTGATGGATATTGGTTGTTACTGTATAAATATTTCGCGTTTCATTTTTGAGGGCGACCCGCAAAGAGTTGCGAGCATTATTGAAAGAGACGAAAACACAGGAATTGATAAATTAACCTCGGCGATGCTTAGCTTTCCACACGGACAAGCCTCATTCACCTGTTCAACGCAGCTTGTTCCCTTTCAAAGAATGCAGTTTTTCGGCACCAAAGGACGGATCGAAGTCCAGATTCCGGTTAATATTCCGCCCGCCACGCCGACGCGGATCTTTATTGACGACGGCTCTGATCTATACGGCAAAAACATCGAAATGATCGAATTTGCCGCCGTTGATCAATTTACGATTCAAGGCGATCTGTTTTCGCAGGCAATCCGCGAAAATACTGGGCAAGCGATTCCGCTCGAAGATTCTTTTGCCAATATGGCGGCGATCGAAGCGGTTTTTCGAGCGGCTGAAAGTGAAAACTGGGAATCGCCCGAAAAATTTTAAATGCAAATTATTTCGGCGTGATCAGGACGTAGTTTTTCCCTTTGTAAAACCGAATGCCTTTGGCATCGCTCGTCATTTGCAAAGGGCGCGGACGTTTCATCTCGGTATCGTTTTTGGTTGCGACCGAAAGAATTTGTTTGCTGCTCAAATCAAAAATGTTGATGTTGCCGTTGGCTGAGAATCCGAAGCCGTAAGCACCCGTTCCGAGCATTTTATTGCCAATTTTGACGGGCGAATCGGTAATAAAAAAGCCTTCGTATTTGCCGCTGATCTCGGTCGAATAACCCGATGTATCAACTAATCCGACGATCACGAAACGGTCTTTGCCGATTTGGGCGGCGGCCGTGTTTCGCGTTTGCGTTTGCGCGCTCTGTCCGGCGAAATAAAAACTCGTCGGGACGATTTTGGTCAAAGCCTCGTCGGTTAAAACCTCAAAACTCGTTTTGTTTTGTGCGTGTATTGAAACACAGAACGAAATAGCCAAGCCTGCAAATAAAGTTAAAAGAAACATTTGTCGTTTAATGGTTTTCATAAATCCTCTCTGTTTTTATTTTTTTTGAAAATGGTTTATAGTTACTTTTGTTTGGTAGTAAAACAAAGTCTGTAAAGTTTATTTTAACAGAAAATTTTCAATTGCTAAATTGACCTTTGAAGATTCGCATAAATGCAGAGAATGTCCGCAATCGCCTTCTAAAATGAGCGTTTCGGCTTTGAGAAGTTCGGCAAATTTCAAAGCCGGCGCGGGCGTTACGGTGTGGTCTTGGCGGGCGACGATAATCAAAGATTTTGCTTTGACCGATGCGGTCGCTTTTTCCCAAGAGCCGCCGAATTTTTCCGTCACGTCAATTGACATCATCGCTTGGACTTGGCGAATTTTGTCGTTGGCATCCAAACCGCCGGTTTCGTTTTTGGCTTTGGCGATTTCGGCGAAAACCTGCGCGCGGGTCATTCGGCGATTATATTCATCGGGTGTCGTGAGTATCAGTGCGCCGATCTCGTATTCAAATTCACGCGCCGGATTTTTTTTGTAATCGCCGTTTTGCCACGTCGAATCGTTCATAATGGCGGAAATCTGCGTTTGCCAATGAAGCAGATCATATGGCGCGAGCTGTGGCGAACCG
>JANLTD010000483.1:0-3050 GCA_031362765.1 Acidobacteriota bacterium
CATCGTTTTTTCAAAATAACCTTTCGCCTTGGCGATCAGTTGCGTTTCAAACGCCGCAAAGATCTTTTCCTTGGTTGCATCAGCATCAACCAAAGTTTTGATGTTGTTTTTGGGCACACCGAACCGAGGGCTCTGCAAAACTTCCGCCATCTGCGTGACATCCGTCACCGCGCCTTTTAATTCCTGCCAACTGGCTGAGTTTTTATATTTTGAAATTCCAACCTGCAACACAAACATCGGCGGTTTTTCGGCCGGCAGATTCGCGCTCTTTACGATTTGAATATCGCCTGTGGGAACGATCATCAAATAGGTCATGACACAGCACGTCAACAAGATTAATATTCTGAATTTAATATTTTTCATCCTTTATCTCCAATTCCCGATTGATCGAATTGCCCTTTGTTCTTTGAAAAATAGATCCGACAATAAATAAAGGATGTCTTCGCCGGGAGCGCAGGCATCCTTGCCTGCCCGTTCGAGCGAAGCAAGAACGGAACGACGCTCCATTTCAAATCAACGTTCAAAAGCTCGAAGCGTGCGCGCCTGTTCTCGCAGAGCCTCGAACGCGCTTTGCAGGCAGGATGCCTGCGCTCCCGGCGAAAACAATCTTTGTTTATTGTGGTATTTATTTTTCAAAGAACAAAGGATTGTTTTATTCTTTTGCCAAACACTTCCTTAAATCTGCTCTAATTCGGAGCATTTTCAATGATCGCCTTGACGATTTTGCGGCTCAGTTCATCCTTGTCCGCCGCGCTGCCTTCGACCGTTACGGTTTTGACCGGTTCGTTGTTTCTGACCAGGATCAGCGTTACTTTTATCTGCTCGCCCGTGATCTCATAAACGCCGCCGGGCGTGACCGCGTCCGTCATTTCATCGGCTTCGACAAAGACGAGCCTTGCTTCCGCATCGCCGCCGCGTGAGATGGTTGTGCTTTCGTCGCGCAACGCTTTGGCAACCATTTGCGACAATTTGAGATTATCGAATTTCAGTTTGTCGTTTGATAACTGCGGCTGCAGGATCAGCGGTTTGACGCGTGCGAGCGTGAACTTGCTTTTCTCAAGCGTCGAAAATCTGCCGATGTCGAAGCTCCGGCTCTCGGTCGGCGCGATGATCCGCGGCTGTTGGATTCCGCCGATGCCTTTGGCCATTTCAGTGACCGTATCTTCAGCGTAATTAAAGAGCGAACTAATATCGGCGTATTCGCCATCTCGCAATTTCGCGCCGCTCATTCCCTGTAAAAGCGAATATGTCAGCAGTCCTTGCCCGTAGCGCGTCGCTTCGTAGCTTTGCGCGTCCGCCGCCGAACCCATCAGGACATAAAAACCCGTCCGGTCTTTCATCCGGTCTAACGCTTTGATCTGATCGGGTGATAGTTCACGCGGTTTGATGAGACTTGCTTCGACCGCGCCCGCCGCGCAGGTGTCGAGGATCATTGCCCGTTTCAATGCCGGAACATCCCGAATCCATTCCGCCAATTCATCGCTGCTGATCGTCGTCGCAGAACGCAGCTTTTCATCGAGCAGTCGCGATTTGTCGGTCGTCACGGCTTCCTGCGTCAGATATAAATATGTGTCGCCCGTGTCGCCGCCCTTGTTGATGGAAGTTCCGTGCCCGGCGACATAGACGACCAAAACATCGGTCGGTTTGGCTTTCCGGAATTCTTCAAATGTCTTTTTGAAATTTTCTTTTGTCGGCGCGAGTTGTTTGGAATCAGTTCCCGACAAAATTGGAGTTTCTTTATCCGCGCCGCTTGCCAAAAGGCGAATATGGACTTTATCTTTGCCGAACAATTTGACCGCGCCGAGTTCGACCGCTTTAGCAAAATCGCGGGCGTCCTTTGCCGAATAACGCAGATTGAAATCCTTGTTTTCATATTCGGAAACGCCGCCGATGATCGCGTAAAATTCCTGCGGCGTGTCGTCCTTTTGGCGATTATCTATATAAAACACATTCGTGCCGCGATTTCTGAGCCAACCGGCTTCGTTGCGGGCGATGACGCGAATGTCGTTCGGTTCGCCTTTTTTGAGTGTTTTGGCGGTTGAAAAATCAATCTTAAATTCTGCCGAGTTGCTTTTCGGATCAAACCCGGCGGGACGCGCATCGGCTAAGAATTCCGCGCCGTTGACAAAAACCTGCACGCGTCCGATGCCGCCGCCGCGATTTTTGAGCTTGACGGTCAAAACCGTTTCACCGTCTTTCAGAGGCGCGTATTCAGCCAGCGGATAAAGCTCATCAGCAGTAAAAACCGAAACTTTGCGAGTGGCGTCGAGATTTTCGCCCTTCCAGATCCTTTGGAGCAGATTGGGTGTGTAATAACGGTCTTTGATCTGTTCGAGATCGATCGCCTCAAGCCCGACAACAAAATGCATCAACTTCTGCGCTCCGGGCGAAGCATCAAACCGACCATCGGGGTCAACGACCACCCAATCTTCTTTATCAAGGGCGATCAGACTAGCCAATAATCTGCCTGACTTTACATCAAAGAGATTTAGTTTGCCGTTTTCACCCCGCTTGATCTGAAATCTGCCGTCCGCTGAGATCGGTTCCGAATTGGGTTTCTTATAAAAATCAGGCACGACGGCTAAAACCTCGCTCCTAGTTTTCGGATCCATTTCTTGAAAAGTTTTAAGTTCCCGCCCCGTCTGCACATCCCACAACTTGGCGGTATCGTCCCCACTTCTCGAAGCGAGAGTTTTCCCGTCCCGTGAAAAGGCAACTGAATGGACCCAAACATTATGACCTGCGAGGGTGCGAAGTTCCCGTCCGGTCTGCACATCCCACAACCCGACCGTCCCGTCACGACTGCCCGAAGCGATAGTTTTCCCATCCGGTGAAAAGGCAACTGAATAGACAAGATCAGTATGACCTTTGAGAGTGCGAAGTTCTTGTCCGGTCTGGACATCCCACAACTTGACGGTAGCGTCCTGACTTCCCGAAGCGAGAGTTTTCCCGTCCGGTGAAAAGGCAACTGATTGGACCCAAACATTATGACCAGAAAGAGTGCGAAGTTCCTGTCCCGTCTGCATGTCCCACAACTTGACGGTTTTGTC
>JANLTD010000012.1:0-3655 GCA_031362765.1 Acidobacteriota bacterium
AATTACAGTCAAACTATCAGCAAATTGGATACGTTTATCAAACTGTGTGGTTGGCAGAAAGTTTCTTGTTCCGTAAACACCGATCGCCGTATTAATGTTTGCAACTAAGGCATTAGGAATACGAGGGCGTTCTTCATATGCATACTGAAAACGAAATTCATTGATGATGTTTGATGAAATTGTACTGACAAGTTGCGAAACAACTCCGTGATTGCGGTTTTTTTCCGTTCCGTTAGTTGACAGAGAGCTGGTCGTCGTCGGATCAAGTGCCGTTTCTCCCGTAGACACCGCATTTAACGCATTGTTGTCGCTGAAACTGTAGCGAATATTGAAGCGATTTGCATCATTCACATTCCAGTCAATTTTACCCAAAAGCACCTTAGCATCATTGGTTGACTCATACGGAACTTCTAATGCCCGATAAAAATTGAATGCTTCAGTTTGGGTAGCGGTCGGCGCGACACCAACTAAATTGTTATAAAAAACTTGACGCGGAGCTCTAAACCTTTGTTGCTCGTATGACGCAAAGTAAAAAAGTTTGTCTTTTGAAATCGGACCGCCGACTGAACCGCCAAATTGTTGTTGGGTCGGGGCGAGTGTTGCTTCAAGGCCCAGAGCATTCAATCGTTGATCCGCCAAAGCATCTGCAAAACTGTTTGCTCTGGCAAGTTGTTCGGGGCGAATCACATAAAATGCCGAACCGCGAAAACTGTTTGTTCCCGATTTAGTAACAACATTGATGATGCCGCCCGAACTCCGCCCAAACTCTGCCGAATAGCCGGCCGCCACAACCTGGAATTCACGAACGGATTCTTGTGGAAGTGTCGGAGCGGCGTTTGAACGCTCTCCGCCGCGAATCCCGCCAAAAAATGGCTGAGTAAAATCAACCCCATCAACATTAATGTTGAAATTAATACCGCGTTGACCTGAAATCGAAATTTGTCCGCGTGAAGGGTCAAGTTGGGCACCCGGTGTGAGTGTCGCAAAATCTTGAAACTTCCGACCGTTAATAGGTAAAGTGGAAATTGATGTATCGGTTTGAACAGCGTCAAAGTTGCTGGTCGTTGTCTGAACACCTTCCGCAGTAACCGTAACTTCTGCGCCAACCGTTCCTGCGCCGAGCGTAATATTTGCATCAACAGTTCTTCCAACAAAAACTGTTACGTTGAGTGTTTGTTCACCAAAATTAGTAGCTGATGTTTTGATGGAATACTCTCCGGGCTGTAGTAAAACAAAACGGTAAAGCCCGTCATTACTCGTAGTTACTGTTTGAGTTGCGTTTGTATCTTTGCTTTTTAACGTAACTGTTGCATTTGGCACAACGGCACCGGTCGTATCGGCGACAACACCGGTAATACTTCCCGTGCTGCCTTGCGATTGGGCAAAAACCTGTGCGATGCCCAAAAGCAAACAGAACATTGCTGTTGTTAAAAATTTTATCGAAAAATTTTTATTCATTTATCTTTTTTAACCTCAATATTTAATAAAATCTGTAGAACAAAATTGCTATTTTTAATGATTAATTGCGCAAAAGTATATTGAATTTCGGATTTTACATTTTGATTTTTGGATTTTTACCAATTAAACCCTTTATCAGTATTCCGCCAAAATTTACAACATAATATTGCAATAAAAGCCTAACTATTGAATTAACACGCAATTACACAATTCATAATGTTCATTATGAAAAACTGCCGAAACATTAAAACGAGTAGGCACTTGTTTCTCAAGCAAATTGAGTTCCGCAGATTCAGTTATAAACCGGCTTCGTTATCAATGCCTTAATTTGAGGTTAATTCGAGGTTAAAGGTTTTAGTTTGGCGGTCCGTAAGCTGCCGGAACCGGACGATCGGTCGCGAGTCCAAATTGAGCGATATTTACACCGCCTCCGGTCTGCAAAATATACCAAACGCCGGTATCGGGGCGAAACACGGCAATGTCGGATTTATTATCGCCGTCAAAATCGCCGACCGCCGGTTTATCGACCGCGAGTCCGAATTGGGTGACAGAAACTCCAGCCTGACTTTGAAGCAGATACCAAACGCCGTCGCGATAGATTCCGAGATCCGTTTTACCGTCGCCGTCGTAATCCGCCTGGACCGGTTTGTCGGTTCCGATGCCGAATTGTGCCGCCGAAAATCCGCCGGTGCTTTGCAATAGATACCAAACACCGTTTGACGGGCGAAAAACAGCCAGATCGGTTTTACCGTCGCCGTCGTAATCACCTTGCACGGGTTTGTCGCCGCTCAGACCGAATTGCTCGATACGAAATGAAGTTCCGCGGCTGTCGAAACTGTTGGCGATATACCAAACACCGGTTGAAGGACGAAAAACCGCGATATCGGTTCGGCCGTCACCGTCGTAATCGGCCGGAACGGGAATGTCGCCGTTGGTGCCGAATTGATAGGAACGATAAATCGAACGTGAATAAAGATGCCAAACGCCCGTGTCCGGCCGCCAGACGGCAAAATCCGTTTTTCCGTCGCCGTCGAAATCGCCCGGTGCGAGAATGTCGGTCGAAAGTCCGAAATTGATGATCGTATAACCGGCATTTGAACTGTTGGCAACATACCAAACGCCCGTTTCGGGTCGCCAGACGGAAATGTCGGTTTTGCCGTCGCCGTCGAAATCCGCCGGTTTGTTTTTGGGAATGGCCAATCGGGCGACCGGCGCGTCCGATATATTGTTGTCAATATTAAACGTCACGCCGCCCCACGTTTCATCGCGCGGCCCGAGCCATTGATGAATTCGCTGATGATTTGTCCAGAAAGTATCGGCAAGCGGCGCAACGCCCCAGACCGACATAATATTATTCCAGCGCGCCAGCCAAACAATGTCCGGCTGACTTAGCGCGGGCATATTTATCCAATCGCCGCTGGCGTTAAATGGCGAACCGTAAACGCCCGACTTATAGCCGAGCTCTTTTAAGCGATCGGTCCAGCCTTTCAAAAACGCTTTCGTCGGCGTCGAACACGCGCCCGTTCCGCTAAGGTCGTCGTAACGCTCCATGTCATAATAAAGTACCGTTCCTTGTGTCAGACCGAGATTATTTGCGTCCGTAATGGCAATATCTGCCTCGCCGCGTCCCTGCGTTTCGGCAGTTGTTGCGTCGGAACTGTGTTTTTGACAACTGGTACAAACCGAACACGGCGATTGATAACCGACCACCGTCGGAATCAGGCCCCAGCCCTGCGCCGTCACCACATTGACCCAGTTGGCAGTCAGTTGCGCCTGCGAACAACCGCGATTTCTCCCCGAAAGATAAATATTGACATCAAAAAACGGCGAATTGTTCCACCACGTCTGCATCTGCGCGACGGTCGCCGCCGTACATTTATCGAAACCGCGATTCAAACTCACACGCGTCGTCCCATTTGGCGGTTGGGCAAAAACCGAATTGCCGGCGGCGAGTTTTGCTTTTTCCTTTTCGATTCGTGCAAGCTCTTTGATTTGCGGCGGCGTGATTTCTTCCACGTCATTTATTTCCCAATGTTTGTAAATTTTTGTCGCTTGGATGCATCCGACCTTAAAACCTTCACAATTACCGCTTGAAGTGACAAGCCACGCTGAATTTTTTCCAATCGTGCCTTTAATGATGCTTTCTTCTTCAGGTAATTTTAAGTAGGAATGTATTTCTGACATTGCCAATTCCTTC